>JAQGMX010000398.1 GCA_028292145.1 Variovorax sp. | reverse complement strand
TGCGCAGGTCGGGGTGGCTGCCGAAGTCGCGCGGGAACTGCAGCGTTCGCGGCGGCAGGGCGAAAGCGCCTGTCGCGGCCGACGCCAGCGCGGCGAGCAACAGGCTGCGTCGATGCATGCGGATGCTGAATTCGCTCATCACCAATCCTCTTTCACTGCCAGCACGGCGTCGCGACCCGCGGCGGCACGGCCGGCGAGCCATGCGGTCAAGGTGCCGGCAGCCACGACGGCCGCGCACAGCGCGATCAGCCGCAGCCACGGTACCAGCAGGTCCATCGTCCAGTGAAAGCTTTGCGGATTTACCACGCGCACCAGCACCACCGACACCGCCATGCCCAGCGCAAGACCGGCCACGGCGCCGATCGCAGTCCACGCCGCCCCTTCGCCGGCGACGATCGCCAGCACCTGCGCGCGTGTGAAGCCAAGATGCGCGAGCAGCCCGAATTCCTTGCGCCGCGCCAGCACCTGCGCGCTGAAGCTCGCCGCGATGCCGAACAGGCCGATGGCGATCGCCACCGCCTGCAGCCAGTAGGTCACGGCGAAGCTGCGGTCGAAGATGCGCAGCGACGTCGCGCGGATCTGGCCGACGGACGACATCTCGATCGCGTCCGCGCCGAGGCCCGGCGTGCGTGCCGACAGATCGCGCACGGCATCCTGAACCTGCGTTTCTGCAGCGTTCGGCGCGAGCCAGATCGAGACGTCGCTGACGCTGCGGTCGCCAGTCAGGCGCACGAAATCGCGCGTGTCGAGCGTGATGGCGCCGAACTGCCGCGCGTAATCGCGCCAGACCCCGCCGACGAAGAACACAGGCGGCGCTACAGCGGGCGACGACGTCTGCGCATTCGCCATTGCCCGGGCGAGCGGCGCGAAGGTCGTTCCCGGCTTCGCGCCGTAGAGGTCGACCATCGCCTCGCTTACATAGATGCCGATCTGGCCTTCGGGCACCGGCAGCGGATCGCCGACCAAGGGCAGCGTGCGCGCCGGGCCGTCTTCGAGCTCGCGCGAGATCAGCGTCACGGCGGGCTGCGCCGGGTCGAGTTGCAGCGCACGAATCCGCAGCGTGCCGGTGCGCGCCACGCCCGTAAGCTGCGCCACCTGCTGGACGAAGGCGGGCGAGAAGGTGGCTTCGTCGGCGGTCGACGAGCCGGTGTTGCCGGCGGCGCGCACATACAGATCGGCGGGCAGCACGACGTCGAGCCACTGCGTCACCGAATCGCGGAAGCTCGCGACCATCACCGTGAGCGCGACCGCGAGACTCAGGCTCGCGACCACGCCGCTCACGGCCACAGCCGCGGTGCCGCGCATGCGCCGCGCGCGCTCGATGGCGAGCATCGGCAGCACGCGCTGCGACAGAAGCGGCGCGATGCGGTCGTAGAGCAACGCGATTAGTGTCGGCAGCGCGGTGATGCCGCCGACCAGCAGGAAGGCGACCGACAGATAGGCTGCGAGCGGAATGCCGAACACCGGTCGCACGTTCGCCAGCGCGACGCCAATCAGCAACAGCGCCAGCGACAACCACCGCGCGCCCGAAGCCGACGGCGCAGCGCCGAGCCCCTTCAACGTCTGCGCTTCGGGCAGCGACTGCGCGGCGCGCGCCGGCCACCAGCCGCCGACCAGCGCAGCCGCCACGCCGAGCGCGCCGTACACCAGCGCGGCCGTGCCGCTCCAGCGTAACGTCGGCGCGATGCCGGAGAAGTAGCCGCCGCCGAGATCGCCGCCCAGCACCTTCAGCGCGACCGCGGCCAGTGCGGTACCCAACGCGATGCCAGCGAGGCTGCCGACGATGCCGAGCGCAAAAGATTCGGCCAGCACGAGGCGCAACCGGCCGCGCGGCGTCAGGCCGAGCACGCCGAGCAGCGCGAACTGCTGCGCTCGTTTGGCCACGCTTAGCGCCAGCACCGAGAACACGAGGAAGGCGCCGGTGAACAGCGCCACCAGCGCCAGCACCGTGAGGTTGACGCGGTAGGCGCGAGAAAGATTGCTCACGCGCTCCGCCGCATCGCCCGGCTCGGCGATCTGCACGTTGGCCGGCCAGCCGGGCGACGCATCGAGGTCGCGGATGAAGCCGGCGCGGTCGGCACCCGTCGCCAGCCGTAAATCGATGCGCGACAGCTGCCCGAGCCGGCCGAGCAGATCCTGCGCGGCGCCGATATCCATCACCGCCAATGCTGCGCCGCCGGCCGCGACACGGCCCGCGATCTGCAGCGTTTCGCGCCGGCCGGGGAGTTGCACTTCGATTTGCGAGGCGGTTGCGCCAACGGCTGTCTGCGCCGCGGCGTTGAGGAAAACCTGTCCCGGCGAGAACATCGCGAAACGCGGCGCGCCTTCGGCCGGCTGCGGCATCAGCGCCGGTGCCAGCGTCGGCAACACCAGCGCGTCGATGCCGACGATGCGCAGCGACGTCTGCGGGGAGGCGGGCGTACGCATCTGAACCAGCGCCTCGACCACCGGGCTTGCGAGCGCGACCTGCGGATGGCGCGCGACCTTCGCGAACACGGCTTCGTCGAAGCTGCCTTGTGCGGCGCGAAGTTCGAGGTCCGGCTGGCCGTTGACCGACCGGACGGCGCTGGAGAACTCATCGAGTGCCGATGCGTTGATCAGATGCACCGAAAACGCCAGCGCCACACCCAGCATGACCGCGACGACCGCAGCCGCATTGCGCCACGGATGGTGGCGGAGTTCCTGCCAGGAGAAGGTGAACAGCAGGGCACGCATCGGTCGATTGTGCCGGGGCGCGCGGCGCTAAGCTCGGCGGATGACGTTACTCCCTACCTACCAAGATGTCGTCGATGCCGCCGCGCGGCTCGAAGGCCATGCCCACCGCACGCCGGTGCTCCGTTCGTCCACCGCCGACACGCGCTGGGGCGCCGAATTCTTCTTCAAGTGCGAGAACTTCCAGCGCATGGGCGCCTTCAAGTTTCGTGGCGCCTTCAATGCGCTGTCGAAGTTCGATGCGGCGCAGAAAAAGGCCGGCGCGATTGCTTTTTCCTCGGGCAATCATGCGCAGGCGGTCGCTTTGTCCGCACGCATCCTGGGCATGCCGGCCGTGATCGTGATGCCGCGGGACGCGCCCGCAGCCAAGCTCGCCGCGACCCGCGAATACGGCGCCGAAGTCATCCCGTACGACCGCTTCACCGAAGACCGCGAAGCCGTCACGAAAAAGATCGCCGCCGAACGCGGCATGACGCTGATCCCGCCCTACGACCATCCCGACGTGATCGCCGGTCAGGGCACTGCCGCGCGCGAACTCTTTGAGGAAACCGGCCCGCTCGATGCGCTCTTCGTGTGCCTCGGCGGCGGCGGGCTGACGAGCGGCTCGGCGCTGTCCGCGCGGGCACTGTCGCCGCAGGCGAAGGTCTACGGCGTCGAGCCCGAAGCCGGCAACGACGGCCAGCAATCGTTGCGCGCCGGCCACATCGTCCACATCGACACCCCGAAAACCATCGCCGACGGCGCGCAGACGCAGCATCTGGGCGACTACACCTTCGGCATCATCCGCCGCGACGTGGACGACATCCTCACCGTGAGCGACGCGCAATTGGTCGACGCGATGCGCTTCTTCGCCGAGCGCATGAAGATGGTCGTCGAGCCGACTGGCTGCCTGGCTTTTGCCGCAGCCTGCGCGATGGCCGAGAGCGGCGGCTTGAAGGGCCAGCGCGTCGGCGTGATCGTCAGCGGTGGCAACGTCGATCTGGCGCGTTACGCAGCGCTGCTCGCCGGCTGAAGCTGTCCTAGCCGGCTGAGTTGCCGCGACTTTCCACGCCGTCCGCCCGCAAATGCAGCACGCGGTCGGCGCGCGCGGCGGCTGCGTCGGAATGCGTCACGAGCACCAGCGACGCGCCATGCTCGCGCGTCTGCGCGAGCAGCACGTCCATGACCTTGGCTGCCGTCGTCGGGTCGAGATTGCCGGTCGGTTCGTCCGCCAGCAGCAGCGCCGGGCGATGCACCAGCGCCCGCGCGATCGCCACGCGCTGCAGCTGACCGCCGCTGAGCTGCTGCGGCAGGCGCGCGCCGAGCCCGGCCAGCCCGACGACGTCCAGCATGCGAGCGACCCGCGCCTTCGCCTCCGCATCGCGCTGGCCGAGCAGCATCAGCGGCAGCGCAACGTTCTGCGCCACGTCGAGGTGCGGCAAGACATGGAAAGCCTGGAACACGAAGCCGACATGGCTGCGCCGCCAGATCGCGCGCGCCTCGGCATCGAGCGCGCCGATGTCGGTGCCGTCGTGGGTGATATGACCGCCGTCCCAGTCGTCCAGGCCGGCCATGCAGTTGAGCAATGTCGATTTGCCGACGCCCGATTCGCCGACGATGGCGACGAATTCGCCGCCCGCGACTTCCAACGAGACGTTGGCGAACACCGTCGATTCGGCATAGCGCTTGGCGAGTTGGTCGATAACGAGCGTCATACGGCGACTTCCAGAGCCAGTGCTTGCGTGACGACCTGCGCGACGGCATCGGGCGCATCGGCGGCGATCACGCGTCGATGCGGCATGCTGCGCAACCAGGTCATCTGGCGCTTGGCGAGTTGTCGCGTGGCGGCCATGCCGCGCTCGCGGATGTCGGCCAGCGCGATGCTTTCGGGCTGCGGGCGTCCGAGCGCGGCGGCGGCCTCGGCTGCATCCAGCGCTTCCCAGGCCTGCCGGTAGCCGACGCAGCGCATGGAAGGCAGATCGGCAGCCAGGTCGCCTCGCGCCCGCAGCGCCTTCACTTCGGCCAGGAATCCGTCACGCAGCATGGCATCGAAGCGCCTGGCGATCCGGTCGCGCAGCCAGGCGCGGTCGGTGGGTTCGAGCGACAGCAACGCGGCGGCTTGCGGCCGGGCGCTGTCTGAGCTGGATTCGGACTTCGCTGCGTGAAAGTGCGACAGCGGCAGCCCGCTCGTGTGCCAGACCTCCAGCGCGCGCTGGATGCGCTGGCTGTCGTTGGGCGCCAGCCGGGCTGCCGTCGGTGGATCGACCTCGGCCAGCCGCGCATGCAACGCCGGCCAGCCGTGGGCTTGCGCTTCGGCTTCGAGCATCGCGCGCACTGCCGGATCGGCCGACGGCATCGCGTCGATACCGTCTGCCAGCGCCTTGAAATAGAGCATCGTGCCGCCGACCAGCAGCGGCGTCCGGCCGCGCGCCGCGATTTCGCCGATCAGCCGCGTGGCGTCCGCTACGAAGGCGGCGGCGCTGTAGGGCTCGCCGGGGTGGCGGATGTCGATCAGGTGATGCGGCGCTTCGGCGCGCTCGGCAGGGGTGGGCTTGGCGGTGCCGATGTCCATGCCGCGATAGACGAGCGCCGAATCGACGCTGACGATTTCGACCGGCATCTCCCTGGCGATGGCCAGTGCGGCAGCGGTTTTTCCGGAAGCGGTAGGACCGGCGAGGGCGATGTAGCGAACCGCCGGCGCGGGAGAGAGAGGCATGCGCCCGAGGTTAGCAAATGCCTCAGATCGCGTGGCCGGTGTCGCTGGAAGCCTGTTGCGTCGGCGTGGCCGGCTTCATCTGGAACAGCTGGTTCAGCGCGGCCTTGTATTGCACGGCGCCGATCGAATTCGTGTTGTGGTGCGACCCGCCTTCGACCAGCACGAACATCTTCGGCACGGTGGCGGCTTCATACAGCTTGCGGCCCAACGTCGGGTTGATCAGGCTATCGGCGGTGCCGTGCACCACCAGCAATGGCGAACCGATGCTTTTCACCTTGGTGATGGCTTCGAAGCGCTGTGTGATGAACGGCCCGAACGGCAACCAGCCCCACTTGAAACTGCTCGCCACATCGGCGATGGAGGTGAAGGTGCTTTCGACGATCACGCCACTTTCGTCCTTGACGCTGGACGCCAGGTCGATGCCGATCGCGCCGCCCAGGGAGTGGCCGAAGATGTAGCGGTGCTGCGCCGGATGACGCGCGGCCA
>JAQGMX010000379.1 GCA_028292145.1 Variovorax sp. | reverse complement strand
CAGACCTCGTCGTCCTTGATGAAGTCGACGCCGGCCGCGCAGAGCCGCGCCACCAGCTCCGCCGTCTCCTGCGCCGAGAAGCCGACGTTGGGCTTGATGATGGTGCCGACCAGCGCGCCGCTGGCAACGCCCGTGATGCGGCGCGTCCCTGCGATGCCGACCTGCGGCAGCTCGAACCGGGCACGATAGGCGGCAGGAATCTGCAGCGATTCGAGCCGCAGGCCGCTGACTTCGCCCAGGTCGTAAAGGTTGCCGGCAACGGTCGCGGCCAGGGTCGGCAGATTGGCGCCGATGTTGGCGACGGGGAAAGAGATCTCCACCCGCGCGCGCCGCCACGGTCCCTGCGTGCCCTTGCGCTCCAGCAATGCGTTGGACAGGCTCGGCGCACCGACGGATTCGAGCTCGACGATGGATTCGACCGTCGCCCGCGCCCGGGCACGCAGTGCATCGGTTTCGCCCTCGACCCGCGCGAAGGTGCCGCAGGATTGCTCGCCGGCCATGACCTCGGCGACCTTCGCCGGATCGACCGGCGTTTCGATCAGATAGGTGGCGCGGATGCGCTCGGTACGGCTCACGGCTTCGACAGATCAGGAAATGGCCGCACCGGATCGGTCTTTCCGTCCCACGTCTTCGACGTTTCGCGGATCAGATCGAACATCTTTCCCTTCGGCCCCGCGACTTCCGACAGCTCGATCACGGTACCCGGGTGGTATTCGGTATCGAAATAGATGAAGCGCCCGCGCAAGCCGACCTCGCCGCTCATCTTCGGCTTGAAGCCCTGCTTGAGCAGCCGCTCGACGTCGGCGTCATAGGACTCGGTCCAGTAGGCGACGTGCTGCAGCCCCGTGCGACCGGCCTGCAGGAAATCGCGGTACATCGACGGCACGTCGTTGCGGGTCTGGATCAGCTCGACCTGCACGAAACCCGAATTGGCCAGCGCCACCGAGTTGTGCGGCTCGTACGGCTTGCCGTCGTATTCGTAGTTGACGATCGGCACCTTCGGGTTGTAGTACCAGGGCCCGACGCCCAGCGTCTCGCTCCAGTACTTCATCGCGGCTTCGATGTCGTGAACGACGTAGCCCAGTTGGCGGATTTCTCCGAAATGGCGGCTCATGATGGTTGTCCCCGTACTGACGATGCATTGCAAGAAAACACCGCGGGACCGGCTTTGCCGGACCGCTGGTGTTGCCCCCGGAAGGGGGTTGGCGTAGCGACACGAAGTGCGCGAAGACTGGGGGAGAGCTTCATCTCGCAAGAAATCCTGTCGAGAACCACGGCACTGCCGCGACCAGCACGAGGCCGACCAGCAGCGCGGCCATGTAGCCCCAGATGTATTTCATGCCCTCGTTCGGGTCGACCTTGGCGACCGCGCAGGCGCCGTAGTAGCCGACGCCGATGGGCGGCGCAAACAAGCCGATCCCCATCGCGAAGATCACGACCATCGCGTAGTGCACCGGATGCACGCCGACCTGGACCGCGATCGGGAACAGCAGCGGTCCGAACAGCACGATCGCCGGAATGCCTTCGAGCACGCAGCCGAGCACGATGAACGCCAGGATCGAGACGGCGAGGAAGCCGTAGGCGCCGCCGGGCATGCCGGACATCAGCCGCGCCAGGTCGGTCGAGAAACCCGACTGGGTCAGGCCCCAGGCCATGGCGGTCGCGCAGCCGACGATGAACATGATCGCGCCGGAGAGCGATGCGGTCTCGACCAGCATCGGCCGGATACGCCGCCAGTCAAACTGCCGATAGATCAGCAGGCCGGCCAGCACCGAATAGACGACGCCAATGGTCGACACCTCGGTCGCGGTCGCGACGCCCTCGACCACGGCCGCGCGAATCACGAACGGCAGCAGGATCGCCGGCAGCGCAATCACCATGTAACGCCCGATCTGCCGACCCGAATGCACCTCGACGCCGCTCAGGTCTTCGTTGCGGTAGCGCCACCAGACCACGCTGCACAGGCACAGCCCGAGCACCAGCGCCGGCACCATGCCGCCGGTGAACAGCGCGGCGATCGACACGCCGGTGACCGAGCCGATGGTGATCAGCACGATCGACGGCGGAATGGTCTCGGTCTGCGCGCCGGTGGCCGACAGCAGCGCCACCAGATCGCCCGGCTTGGCGCCGCGTTTCTTCATCTCCGGGAACAGCACCGGCGCGATGGCCGCCATGTCGGCGATCTTAGAGCCGGAGATGCCGGAGACCAGGTACATCGCGCCGATCAGCACATATGACAGGCCGCCGCGCACATGCCCCAGCAGGCTGGCGAGGAACTGGATCATGGCCTTCGCCATTCCGGTCATCTCGATCAGCGCGCCCAGGAAGATGAAGAGCGGCACTGCCAGCATGATCAGGTGCGACATGCCCTCGTCCATGCGCCCGACCATCACCACCATCGGCGTCGATGTCGTGAGCGCGAGGTAGCCGAAGGTGGCGAGCGCGAAACTGAACGCGATCGGCACGCCGGCGAAGACGTTCACCGCGACCACCACCAGGAAGAAGACCACCAGGTTCAGCTTGCCCAGCGGCGCGAACAGCGGTTGCGCCAGCCAGAAAGCGCCGACCACCAGCGCGGCGGCTGCGAGCGTCAGGCCGATCTCGCGGAAGGTCGAGAAGCGCAGCAGCCGCAACGCGCCGAAGACGATCATCAGCGCCACGCCGACCGGAATCGCCGAAGCGCGCCAGGCGTTGCTGATCTCCAGCGCGGGCGTGACGATGAAGCCTTCTTCGTGCGCGTAGTCGAACGCCGGATACATCACCAGCACCAGGAAAGCCAGCGACGCGGCGATCGCGAGCGCTTCGAGCATGCGGCGTGCGGCAGGGCTGACGTTGCCGACGATAGCCGTCATGCGCATGTGCTCGCCACGGCGCAGCGCGACGACGGCGCCCAGCATCGACAGCCACAGGAAGAAGATCGACGCCAGTTCGTCCGACCAGACCAGCGGTGCATGAAACACATAGCGCGCGACCACGCCGGCGAACAGCACCACGATCTCCACCAGCACAAGGGCGGCAGCGATGGTTTCGACGACGGTACCGGCGATGCGGTCGATGCGCGCCGCGCGCACGCTCAAGGCGTTGGCCGGCGGCGCGGCGGGATCGATGACGGGAGCGAGCGCCATCAGGCCAGCTTGCCCACGGTCTGTTCGAGCAGCGCCCAGGCTTCGTCGCCGAAGCGGCCCTTCCATTCGCCGTAGAAGCCCGACTCGCGCAGCTTGGCGCGGAAGGTTTCCGGCGCCGGACGGTTGATCGCCAGGCCCTTGCTCTCCAGATCGGTGACGACCGACTCGTTGAGCTTCTTGATGTCTTCGCGCTGCTTCATGCCCGACTCGTTGATGGCAGCGGCGACGATGGTCTTCAGGTCGGCCGGCAACCGGTCCCAGGCACGGCCGTTGGCAACGAACCAGTAACCATCCCAGATGTGGTTCGTCAGCGAGGCGAACTTCTGCACCTCGTACAGCTTGGCGACCTGGATGATCGGCAGCGGGTTTTCCTGCGCATCGACGATCTTGGTCTGCAGCGACGAATAGACCTCGCTGAACTGCAGGCTGGCCGGCGCGGCGCCCAGGCTCTTGAACATCGAGATCGACAGCGGGCTCACCGGCACGCGGATCTT
>JAQGMX010000374.1 GCA_028292145.1 Variovorax sp. | reverse complement strand
GCGGAGATCAGGCCGATCACGAAGGTGTCCTGCGTGCCCGCGGTGCGGATCAGCTGCGGCATCCAGAATACCAGCCCGTAGATGCCGGCGGCCAGGCACAGGTAGATGACCGACAGCGTGTACGTCGGCAACTCGCGCAGCGCGGCGCCGAAGCTGTGCACGGCTTCCGACTTCTTCTCGTTGTGGATCAGCGCACTCCAGCGCCGCTTCTCTTCGGCGTCGAGCCATTTCGCGTCTTCGATCCTGTTGTCGAGCACGGCGATGACGACGAAACCCAGGATCACCGACGGAATGCCCTCGATCAGGAACAGCCACTGCCAGCCCGAAAGCCCGTAGGCACCGTCCATGAACTTCATGATGCCACCCGATATCGGGCCGCCGATGATTCCGCAGAGCGCGATCGACGCCATGAAGAAGGTGTTGATCCGTCCGCGCCGCTCGGCCGGGAACCACTGGGTGAAGAAGTACAGCGCGCCGGGCACGAAACCGGCTTCGAGCGCGCCGATGAAGAAGCGCACGATGTAGAACCAGGTTTCGTCTCGGACGAACATCGTGCAGGCCGAGGCAATGCCCCAGGTGATCATGATGCGGGCGATCCAGGCGCGGGCGCCGACGCGGTGCAGCAGCATGTTGCTCGGCACTTCGAACAGGAAGTAGCCGAGAAAGAACACGCTGGCGCCGAGGCCGTAGACGGCGTCGCTGAAACCCAGTTCGCTCTGCATCTGCAGCTTGGCGAAGCTGATGTTGACGCGGTCGAGATAGGCGCAGACGAAGCAGATCACCAGCAGCGGCACGAAGCGCCAGAAGACCTTGTCGTAGATTGCCTGGATGCCCGGGTCGTCGTTGCCCACTGCCGCCGTGGGCAGGGTTGCGGTACGTGTGTTCATGCCGCTCAGTACGTCGCGCGGCCGCCGGAGAGGTCGAACACCGCGCCGGTCGTGAACGAGTTTTCCGCCGAGACCAGCCAGGCCACCATCGCGGCGATCTCATCGACATTGACGAAGCGGCCGCGCGGGATCTTCGACAGCATGTAATCGATGTGCTCTTGCTTCATCTGCTCGAAAATCCGCGTCTTGGCCGCTGCGGGCGTGATGGCGTTGACCGCCACGTTGCGGCCCGCCGTTTCCTTGCCAAGACTCTTGGTTAGCGCGATGACGCCGGCCTTGGAGGCGCTGTAGGCCGATGCGTTCGGGTTGCCTTCCTTGCCGGCGATCGACGCGACGTTGACGATGCGGCCGTAGTCGCGCTCGACCATTCCGGCGACGACGGCGCGGTTCACGTTGAAGGTGCCGGTGAGGTTCACGTCGAGCACGCGCTGCCATTCGTCCGCCGGATAGCTCGCGACCGGCGCGTTGGCGCCCGCGATACCCGCGCTGTTCACCAGCACCGATATGGCACCCAAAGCTTTCTCGGTTTCGGAGACGACAGCCTCGACCTTGTCCAGCTTGGTGATGTCGACCTGGAAAGTACCGACTTCCCCCTTTCCAGCCAACGATTCGGCTGCGGCCTTCAACGCGTCTGCGTCGTGGTCCCAGAGCGCCACTTTCGCGCCGCCGGCCAGCAGACGCAGCGCCACCGCGTAGCCGATGCCTTGTGCGCCGCCGGTGACCACGGCCGTCTGGCCCTTGAAATCGTATGTGTTCATGTCTCTTGTCCTTGGTTGTTTGTCGACGTACGGGAAAGCCGTTCAGGCTGGAATCGTTTGCTGCTGCTGTTCGCCGAGCCCGTCGATGCCCAGGCGCATGGTCTGGCCGGCGCGCAGGTAGACCGGTTCCGGCTTCTGGCCCATGCCGACGCCGGGCGGCGTGCCGGTGGAGATCACGTCGCCGGGGTACAGCGTCATGAAGCGGCTCAAATAGGCGACGATTTCGGGCACCTTGAAGATCATGGTGGCGGTGGTTCCATTCTGATAGCGCTTGCCGTCGACTTCGAGCCACAGACCGAGCGCATGCGGATCGGCGACTTCATCCGCCGTCACCAGCCATGGGCCGATCGGTCCGAAGGTGTCGCAGCCCTTGCCCTTGTCCCACGTGCCGCCGCGTTCGATCTGGTATTCGCGCTCGCTGACGTCGTTGATGACGCAGTAGCCTGCGACGTATCCGAGCGCATCGGCTTCGTCGATGTAGCTGGCGGTCTTCCCGATCACCACGCCGAGCTCGACTTCCCAGTCGGTCTTCTCGGAGCCGCGCGGGATCTTCACCTCGTCGTTCGGACCGATGACGGCCGACAACCACTTGTTGAACACCACCGGCTCCTTCGGAACAGGCAGGCCGGATTCGGCTGCGTGATCGGCGTAATTCAGACCGATGCAGATGAACTTGCCGATCCGCGCGACGCAAGGGCCGAGCCGCGTCGCCGGATCGACCGCCGGCAGCGAAGCCGGGTCGAGCCGGCGGAGTTCGTCGAGTTTCGGACCCGACAGCAGCACGCCGTCGATGTCGTCGACGATGCCGGAAAGGTCACGGACGATGCCGTCGTTGTCAAGGAGGCCGGGCTTTTCCTGGCCGCTCACGCCGTGGCGCAATAGCTTCATGTCTGTCGTCCTTTATAAGATGCACCGAGTCTGAAATGCCCTGTCGCTCTCGTCTACTGAGAGTCGTCGATCGTGGAATAGCTGAATGTCATCTCCGGATTTACCCTCGCTGCACGCGATCGGGTCTCGCCTGCGCTTCCGTCAACTGCGTCTCCTGATCGCCATCGACCAGATGGGCTCGCTGCACCGCGCAGCCGAGATGACCTCGATGACGCAGCCCGGCGCCAGCAAGGCGCTGCGCGAACTCGAGGAAACCTTCGGCGCCGAACTCTTCGTGCGTCACAGTCACGGACTCGAGGCCAACGAACTCGGCCGCTGCGTGATCCGCTACGCGCGCCTCATCGGCACCGACCTCGACCATTTGCGCGAGGAAATGACCGGCATCCTGCGCGGGCAGGGCGGCCGGCTCGCCGTCGGCGCGGTTGCGGGCGCGCTGCCGACCGTGCTCGTCGAGGCGGTGCGCAGCGTCAAGCAGAGCCATCCGGCCATCTCCATCGAACTGTTCGAGGACACCAGCGCGCGGCTCCTGCAGATGCTGGCCGAAGGGCGGCTGGAGCTTGCGATCTGCCGCACGTCGGTGGCGGCGCAGCCGGAGCTGTTCGACTTCGAGTGGTTGTGCGACGAGCGCGTGTGCGCGGCGGTCGGGCCGCTGCATCCGCTGGCGAATGCCGGCAGCGTCGATCTGGCGGAACTCATGCACTACCCGTGGGTGCTGTTCCCCAACCACATGCCGTTGCGCACGCTGCTGGAACGCGAACTGATGCAGGCCGGCCTTACCTTGCCGGGTCACTCGATCGAGACGTCATCCACTTTCGCAAGCGTGCTGCTGCTGTCGAAGAGCGATGCGCTGGTGTCGCTGTTTTCGGCGGAGACGGGCGAATTCTTCGAGCGCCACGGCATGGTGAAGCGATTGCAGGTGCGGCTGACGGCGCGGGTCGAGCCCTACGGACTGGTGCGCCGTCGCGGCAGCGCGCTGTCGCCGAGCGCCGGCATCCTGATCGAGGAGATCCGCCGCGAGGCCGGCCGTGTTCAGCGCGGCAGCGACAGCGCGAACGGCAGGCTCGCCACGCCGAGCACCGTCGACATCGTCACCAGCCCGGCGACGAACGGTCCGTTGTAGCCCATGCGCGCAGCCAGCACGTAGGCGCTGGAAGCGGTCGGCACGGCCGAAAACGCCATCAGCACGCTGCCCTGCATCGCATCCAGGTGCAGCGCCCGCGCGAGCAACCAGCCGATCAGCGGCAGGATCAGATGGCGTATCGACAGCACCGATATCGCCAGCAGCTTGCCGCGCGCCAGCGTCGCGAACTGCATGCCCGCGCCCGCCGCCAGCAGGCCGAGGGCAAGCGATGCCGCGCCGATGCGCGACAGCGTCGGCGTCAGCCAGTCGGGCACGGTCACGCCGAGCACGTTGACCAGCAGTCCGGCCGCCGTGGCGACGATCAGCGGATTGCGCACGAGCTGGTGCAGGAACCCGCTCTGAGCGTGATGCGCCATCGGCCATATCGCCGCGACGTTGAAAAGCGGCACGCAGACGCCGATCAGCACCGCGATCAGCAGCAGCCCCTGCGGGCCGGCCAGGCGCTCGGCCATCGCCAGGCAGATGAAGGAGTTGAAGCGGAAGGCGATCTGCGCACTGGCCGCATGGTCGCGGCGGTCAATGCGCGAAGCGATGCCCGGGATGTACGGTAGCGCGTAAGCGAGCGCGATACCGCTCAAGCCGACGCCCAGACCGCCGATCAGCAGGTTCGACGTGGCGCCGAAATCGATCGGGCTGCGGACGATCGAATGGAACAGCAGCACCGGGAAAAGAAAGTAGTAGACGAGGCTCTCGACCTGGTCCCATACCCGGCGGTCGAGTGCGGTGTAGCGGCACAGCAGCCAGCCGCAGACGATGAGGGAGAAATCGGGGAAGAGCAGTTGTGCGTAGTTCACCGGGCGAGGATAAACCGCAGGGTGGCGGGGTAATCCTCGTGTCTGACTTCCAGCTGAACCGATAGCATTCGTCCTTTCGTCTTTTGTGAGGAGTCTCGTGATGCAACGTCGTCAATTCAACAAGCGCACCGGTACCTCGGCATTGGTCGCACTGGGTGCAGTCACCGGCGCGGTTTTCTTTGCCGGCCCTGCCGCGGCGCAGGGCTATCCCAACAAGCCGATCGAGTTGTCCGTGCCGTTCGCGCCGGGCGGCACGACCGATATCGTGGCCCGCGTGATCGCCGACCCGCTGGGCCGGGTGCTCGGCCAGAGCGTGATCGTGGTGAACCGCCCGGGCGGCGGCGGCATCGTGGGCGCTGCCGAGACGGCGCGCGCCGCACCGGACGGCTACAAGCTCGGCATCGCGACCGTGTCGAGCACGGCGGCGAACCCGGCCATCAACCCGAAGGTGCCCTACGACCCCATCACCGACTTCACGCCGATCATCAACATCGCCGCGACGCCGAACATCATCGCGGTCAATCCGAGCTTTCCGGCGAAGAACTATGCCGAGTTCGTGGCGGAGCTGAAGAAGAATCCGGGCAAGTATTCGTATGCGACGTCGGGCACGGGCGGCATCGGGCACATGCTGATGGAGCTCTACAAGAGCCTGACCACCACCTTCGTGACGCACATTCCGTACCGAGGCGCCGGACCGGCGCTGAACGACACGGTGGCCGGCCAGGTGCCGATCATTTTCGACAACCTGCCTTCGGCGCTGCCCTTCATCAAGGCCGGCAAGTTGATCCCGATCGTGGTCAGCGCGCCGCAGCGCGTGGGTGCCTTGCCCAACGTCCCGACGTTCAAGGAAGTCGGCCTGGAGCCGGTCAACCGCATGGCGTACTACGGCATCCTCGGGCCGAAGGGCCTGCCGAAGGACATCGTCGACAAGATCAGCGAAGGCACCCGCAAGGCGCTGGCCGATCCTGCAGTGCGCAAGCGCATCGAGGACACCGATTCGGTGATCGTCGCCAACACGCCGGAACAGTTCGCCGCGCAGATCAAGGCCGAGTACGAGGTCTACAAGCAGGTCGTGGTCAAGCAGAAGCTGAAGCTCGACTGACGTTTCCGCCTTTGAAGCGACGCCGCCTTTCGGGGCGGCGTTTTTGTTTGGTATCTTGAGCGTCTATGCCGAGTACAGTGACCGATGCCCCCACGCCGCCCCAATGGCCGGAGATCGACGACTTCATCGATGCGCTCTGGCTCGAGGACGGCCTCTCCCGCAACACGCTGGCCGCCTATCGCCGAGACCTGGCCGTGTTCGCGCAATGGCTTGCGACCGAGCGGAAGTCGGCTCTCGGCGCCGCGACCGAGCACGACGTGCAGGCCTACATGGGCGCGCGGCTGCTGGAGAAGAACAAGGAAGGCAAGAGCGGCAAGGCCACCTCGGCCAACCGGCGGTTGACGGTCTTCAAGCGCTACTTTCGCTGGGCCGTGCGCGAGAGCCGGCTCGTTGCCGATCCGACACTGCGGCTCGCACCGGCCCGGCAGGCGCCGCGCGCGATCAAGACGATGAGCGAGAAGCAGGTCGACGATCTGCTGAATGCGCCCGACGTCGGCGAGACGCTCGGCCTGCGCGACCGCGCGATGTTGGAGCTGATGTATGCGAGCGGTCTGCGGGTGAGCGAACTGGTGTCGCTGAAGGTGTTCGAGCTGAGCATGAACGACGGCGTGCTGCGCGTGCTCGGCAAGGGAAACAAGGAACGCCTCGTGCCGTTCGGTGGCGAGGCGCGGCGCTGGATCGAGCGCTACATGGAGGCGTCGCGGCCCGCGATCCTCGGCGGACAGCAGACGCCGGATCTGTTCGTGACCGCGCGCGGGTCGGGCATGACGCGCGTGATGTTCTGGATCATCGTGAAGAAGCACGCGGCGACGGCCGGCATTCTTTCGCCGCTGTCGCCGCACAC
>JAQGMX010000353.1 GCA_028292145.1 Variovorax sp. | reverse complement strand
GGCGCATGGGTCGCGCAGTACTGCGCCATCACGTCCAGATCGGGTCCGTCGGCACGCCGCGGCACCGGCAGGATGCGCATGCCCAGCGCCTCGAGCCGCGCGAATTCGATCGCCCAGCCGGGCTCCTCGACCATGACCGGATCGCCTGCGCGCAACAGCGTCCGGCTGACGACGTCGAGCGCATGCGTGGCGCCGATGGTGGTGACGATCTGGTCTGGCGATGCCGGGATGTTCAGGCTGACCAGCTTCTGCGACAGACTGCGCCGCAAGGCGCTGTCGCCGGCCGGCTCGCCATACTGCAGCGAGATTTCCTGCAGCGCGCGCGTGCCGGTCAGGCGGCGCAGTGAGGTCGGCATGAAGGTCGTGTCCATCCAGTCGGGCGGAAATACGCCCATGCCGGGCTGCGGCTTGTCGCTCTGGCGATGGAACATGCCGCGGATCAGCGAACTGGCGTCGGCAGGAATGCCTGGCAGCGGGCCGCGCAGGGACGACCTGAGCGTCGGCTGCGCAGCGGCGCTGCCGGCCTCCGCAGCCACGCGCGCGTCCTGCGCCGCTGCAGCCGAGTCACGTACATAAAAGCCGCGCTGGCGCCGCGCCTCGATCAGGCCTTGGGCCAGCAACTGGTCGTACGCAGCGACCACGGTATGCGGGCTCACGCCCTGCTGGCGAGCGCATTCGCGCACCGAGGGCAGTCGCGCGCCGGGCGCCAGCAGCCGCGTTCGGATGCGCTCGGCAAAGCGGGCCGCCAATTGGCTGGTCAGGGATTGAGTAGAGGTGCGTGTCAGCATGCCGGGAATTTCCATCTGTGCCGATTCGGCAGCCAATACAGATGCGCTCTTTGTCCGCCGATCTGTACTGGTACTGTAATGGTCAAAAGTCTACAGTCTGTGACATGACCTGGCAAGAATTCACTGCGCTGCTGGTACTGGCCACGGCGATGAGCTTTTCGCCGGGACCCAACACCACACTTTCCACCGCACTGGCGGCCAACGGTGGAATGTCGCGCGCGATGCGCTTCGTGCTGGCCGTTCCCGTGGGTTGGACGCTGCTGCTGACTTTGTGCGCCGCCGGCCTCGGCGCGCTGGTGGTGGCTGCGCCCGTGGTGCGCCTGCTCATCAAGGCGCTGGGCATCGTCTACCTGCTGTGGCTGGCGCTCAAGCTGAGCCGCAGCGCGACGATGGGGACCGCGGACGGCGCGCAACTCAACGTCGGCTTCGGCCAGGGCGTGATGCTGCAGTTCCTGAACATCAAGGCCTGGTTGCTGGCGCTGACGCTGGTCGCCGGATGGATCGCCGGGCAAGCCGATGCGCTGCAGCGTTTCGCCGTCGTCGCGCCGGTCATGCTCTTCTATGCCTTCGCCAGCAACTTCACTTATGCGCTGATCGGCGCACTCCTGCGCAACTGGCTGGCGCAGGGTCGACGGCTGCTGTGGTTCAACCGCGCGATGGCTGCAATACTCGTGCTGACGGCGCTGTGGATGGTCGGCGTCTAACAAAATTCAAGGAGAAGTCATGACGAACTGGAAGCTGGCCGGACGGGCCGCGAAGATGAATCCCTCGGTGCTGCGCGAGATCCTGAAACTGGCCGACCAGCCGGGCATCATCAGCCTCGCCGGCGGCCTGCCTTCGCCGAAGACGTTTCCGATCAGCGCCTTTGCCGATGCCTGCGCCCACGTGCTTGCCAACGACGGCCCGGCCGCCCTGCAGTACGCCGCGAGCGAAGGCTACGGCCCGCTGCGCCAGGCGGTGGCCGACATGCTGCCCTGGAACGTCGATCCGGCGCAGGTGCTGATCACCACCGGTTCGCAGCAAGGTCTCGATCTCGTCGCCAAGGTGCTGCTCGATCCCGGCAGTCGCGTGCTCGTCGAAATGCCGACTTACCTCGGCGCGCTGCAGGCGTTTTCGCCGATGGAGCCGGAAGCCGTCGGCGTGCAGAGCGACAGCGACGGCGTCGTCGTCGACGATCTGGTGGCGAAGGCCCGCGGCACTGAGACAGAAGAATCCGCGCGCTTCGTCTACCTGCTGCCCAATTTCCAAAACCCGACCGGCCGCACGATGAGCGAGGCGCGTCGCGCCGCCGTATCAGCCGCCGCAGCCAAGGCCAACCTGCCGATCGTCGAGGACAACCCGTACGGCGATCTGTGGTTCGACGAAGCACCGCCGCTGCCGCTGACCGCGCGCAATCCCGAGGGCTGCATCTACCTGGGCTCGTTCTCGAAGGTGCTGGCACCCGGCCTGCGGTTGGGGTTCCTGGTGGCGCCCAAGGCCATCTACGGGAAGCTGCTGCAGGCGAAGCAGGCCGTGGATCTGCACACGCCGATCTTCACGCAGCGCATGGTTGTCGAGGTCATGAAAGACGGCTTCCTGTCGCGTCACGTGCCCGAGATCCGCGCGCTCTACAAGGGCCAGCGCGATGCCATGATCGCCGCCCTGAAGCGCGAGATGAAGGGGCTGGACGTCGAATTCGACACGCCGGTCGGCGGCATGTTCCTCTGGCTGCGCCTGCCTCAAGGCATCGACACCGCGGCGCTGCTGCCCAAGGCCATCGCACGCGGCGTCGCCTTCGTTCCCGGCGCGCCGTTCTACGCCGACGGCTCGGGCGATCCGCGCACGCTGCGCCTGTCCTTCGTGACGGCCAGCGTCGACCAGATCGACACCGGCATCGCTGCGCTCGGCGCCACGCTGCGCGAGCAGCTGGCCGACGATGCAGCAGCACAGGTGCAGCGTCAGCTCGCCGCCATCTGACAGACGCCGAAAGCGAAACGACATGCTCAACATCTGGGGCCGGATCAGCTCGATCAACGTGCGCAAGGTGGTCTGGTGCGCGCAGGAACTCGGGCTCGACTTTCAGCGCACGGAAGCGGGCGGCCGTTTCGGGCTGGTCCAGACGCCCGATTTCCTGGTGCTGAATCCGAACGGCATGGTGCCGGTCGTCGACGACGGCGAAGGCACGGCACGGGTCACGCTCTGGGAATCGAACGTGATCGTTCGCTACCTCTGCGCCAAGCATTCGGCCGAATCGGCCGACGCGTTCTATCCCGCAGCCCTGTCGGCGCGCTTCGAGGCCGAGCAGTGGATGGACTGGCAGCAGACGACGCTGAACCGAGCGAGCGGCGGCGCGTTCGTCCAGTGGATCCGAACCTCTGTGGAAGACCGCAACGACGCCGTCATCGCGCATTCGGTGACCGCCACCGAACCGCTGTTCGCGTTGCTCGACGCGCACCTTGCAACACGGCGTTTCATGCTGGGCGACCACTTCAGCATGGCCGATATTCCTGTCGGCTGCGAAGCGCACCGCTGGTTCGGCCTGCCGCCGACGGCCTATACACGACCGGTGTGGCCACACGTCGAACGCTGGTTTTCCGAACTCAAGGCACGCCAGGCAGCCCGCGGCGTGCTCGATCTCCCGCTCGAATAAACACTTGGATGAAAGACAGATGACAAGGTCCCGCCCCTTCCAGCAGGTCGACGTGTTCACCGCAGTGCCCTACCGCGGCAATCCGCTCGCGGTAGTGCTCGATGGCGACGGTCTCGACACCGCCGCCATGCAGCGCTTCGCGCAGTGGACGAACCTGTCTGAAACCACCTTCCTGCTGCCGCCGACCGATCCGTCGGCGGACTACCGCGTGCGCATCTTCACGCCCGGTTGCGAGCTTCCTTTCGCGGGCCATCCCACGCTCGGCTCCTGTCACGCCTGGCTGCGCGCCGGCGGCAAGCCGAAGTCGCCGGGCCGCGTGATGCAACAGTGCCAAGCCGGCCTGGTGCCGATCCGCCGCGACGCCGAGCGGCTGGCATTCGCCGCGCCGGCCATGCAACGCAGCAGTCCGAGTCCCAGCGTGCTCGCACGGGTCGCCGCTGCGCTCAAGCTGCAGGCGCGCCAGGTGCTGGCGGCACAGTCGCTCGACAACGGCACCGTGTGGCTGGGCCTGTTGCTGGACGACGTCGACACCGTGCTGGCGCTGGCGCCGGATCACCGTGCGCTGAAGGCGCTGGGGCACAAGATCGGCGTGGCCGCTGTTCCATCGGCAACGGCCGCGACGGCGCTGATCGGGCGATCGAACCGCGAGGCGCAGGCATTCGCAGGCAGCACGCAGACGAGATCGGCTTCAGCGTCGGAAGCCACGGTCGGCCTCGAAGTCCGCGCATTCGCCTCCTGCATCGGCGTGGAGGAAGACCCGGTGACGGGCAGCCTGAACGCCAGCCTGGCCCAGTGGCTGATCGAGGACGGCCACCTCCCGGCCCACTATGTCGCGGGCCAGGGTCAGTGCCTCGGCCGTGACGGCCAGGTGCACATCGCGCGCGATGCGGAAGGCCAGGTCTGGGTCGGCGGCGACGTCGTGACCTGCATCGACGGCAACGTGACGCTCTGACGCACCGGATGCCAAAGCGATGAACGCCCGCGTCGACCACCTCGTCATTGCTGCGCGCACGCTGGACGAAGGCGTGCAGTGGTGCGAAGCGACGTTGGGCGTCACACCCGGGCCGGGTGGCGCGCATGCTTCGATGGGCACGCACAACAGGTTGCTGTCGATCGCGAGCCCGGCCTTTCCGCGTGCTTATCTGGAAATCATCGCCATCGATCCGGCCGCTCGGCCCACGCGCGCTGCGCCCCTCAAGCGCTGGTTCGATCTCGACGACAACGTCCTGCAGGCTTCGCTGGCGCACCATGGTCCGCACCTGATTCATTTTGTCGCCGCCGTACCCGATCTGGACGCCGCCGTTCATGCGCTGGCCAGCGATCCGCTGCGCATCGACCGCGGTGCTGTCGTGCATGCCTTTCGCGAACTTCCCGCGGCGTCGGGCGGTGGCCGGCTCGAGTGGCAGATCGCCGTTCGCGACGACGGCCAGCGCCTGTTCTACGGTGCGCTGCCGACGCTGATCCAGTGGGGATCGCGGCATCCGGCGGACGACCTGCCGGATGCCGGCCTTGCACTGCTGACGCTCGAGGCCCTGCATCCGCGCATTGAAACCCTTCACGCGGCGCTGGACGCCATCTCGTTCGATGCGATGTCGCTGCGCCAGGGGGCGCCCGATCTCGTCGCCACCTTGCAAACGCCGCGTGGCGTGGTGACGCTGGGGTCGCGCATCACGTCGTACACGTAGTTCTACACGCAGGCAGGTCAGCGCAGTCCTCGCAATTTCTCCAGTTTTATCGGCAGCTTCGCGCTTCAGGCGTGAAGCGCCGCTGTTCGCCAATGGTTTTCAGGGAGTCGAAAGCAATGAAGTTCAGTCGTGAAGAAATCGAGGCCGCGCAACGCGTGGTGTATGCCGCCATGCCGCCCACGCCGCAGTACGCCTGGTCGCAGCTGAGCGCGCGGCTCGGCTGCAAGCTGTGGGCCAAACATGAGAACCACACGCCGCTCGGGGCGTTCAAGGTCCGTGGCGGGCTGACCTACATGGATGCGCTGGTGCATCGCCAGCCGGAGGTGCGCCACGTCGTCAGCGCCACGCGCGGCAATCACGGCCAGTCGATCGGCTTCGCGGCAGCCCGCCACAGAATTGACGCCACCATCGTCGTGCCGCGCTGCAACTCGCTGGAGAAGAACGCCGCAATGCGCGCACTCGGCGTGCATCTGGTCGAACACGGCGACGACTTCCAGGCCGCACGCGAGCATGCCGCAATGCTCGCCGTCCGCGACGGACTGCACCGCGTGCCTTCGTTCGCCCGCGAACTGGTGGTCGGCGTGACGACTTACTGGGTCGAGTTCTTCGAAGCGCTGCAACGCGAGGGCTGTGTACCGGACGTGGTTTTCGTTCCGATCGGACTTGGCTCCGGATTTGCCGGCGCGGCCGCGGCCCGTACGCATTGCAACGTGCGCACGCTGCTCGTCGGCGTGGTGTCCGCGCACGCCACCGCCTACCGGGATTCGTTCGTCGCCGGGCGCGTCATGGCATCGCCGGCAACCACCTTGCTCGCCGACGGCATGGCCTGCAGCACGCCGGAGCCCGAAGCGCTGGAGGTGGTGCGCCGCGAAGCCGACGACGTGATCGCCGTCACCGACGATGAGGTCGCCGACGCGATGCGTGCGCTGTTCGCCGACACGCACAACGTAGCCGAAGGCGCCGGCGCCGCATCGCTCGCCGCGGCGATGCAGCAGCGGGAACGCTGGTGCGGCAAATCGGTAGGCATCACGGTCAGCGGCGGAAACGTCGATGCTTCGATGTTCGCCGACGTGTTGAAGCGGACTGCCGGCGGGCCTTGATGCCCGCCCTGATGCCGTGACCAGCGGCGTCCTCGGAACGGGCAACTCTTAACAATGGTTGAGCCGTCCTTCGTCAGCGTGAGTGCCGCACCTAAGCTTTGTGCCTACACGATGTGAAACGAGTCTTTCGCATCAGGGCAAAGGATCACAAAGCGACTCACGATGGCACTTTCGACACGAACTCTTCAAGGCACGCGACACCGTAACGCAGGCTTCACCATTGTCGAGATGGCGGTCGTCCTGGTCATCATCGGCGTGATCCTCGGTGCTGTGATGATCGGCAAGGATGCCCAGCGCAACGCTGAGTACCTTCGCATTCGTCAGACGTTCGTGAACCAGTGGGCTGTGGTCTACAACAGCTACGTGCAACGCACCGGCGTGCCGATCGGCGACAACACGCGGGCCCCCCGCTTGGTCGTCAACGGAAAGAACTTTGCGAAATCCGCTGGCGATCTGAGCAACGTCAACGAACCTCCCGCCATCTGCGAGGGCAGTGCCGGACCGCAGATGAAACGGGGCATGCAGACCGACGCAAGCCTTCGCACGCTCGTTCTCGAAGCCGGCATCGAACTTCCTGCGGGGCGCGGTGCCGGCATGGAAGACCGCTACATCTATCTCGACACCAACGGCAATCCTCAGGAGCTGCAGGTCTGCTTTCAATGGAATCGGCCGGGAACCCTGTCGGGCACCGGCAACATGATGGTCATCACCGGACTGACGCCAGACCTGGCCCGATCGCTTGCATCGGCAATCAAGGGGAACGCGGATGCCTCGAGCGGCGCCTTCCGGCAAGAAGGGGTCATTGCAGGCGCAGCCTCCGGCTCGACCGGCGTGAATGGCGGACTCGACTGGATCGGCAACAACTCGCTTGGATTCAGCGGCAAGACGGCCGACCGCGAAGCACAGGTCATGACCGTCGTCGCCCACTACAAGATGAACCAGTAGCGGTTTGCGCCCATGACCACACCGCACTCCAGCACACCGAAATTCCCCTTGGCGCCCAACCGCGGGATCCGGAAGATTTCGGCCTTTCTGCGAACCCGGACAGCGTTGCTTTGCTCCTTCTGTCTGCTGGTCGTTGCCTCTTTGGTTCTCGTCGGGTCACAGGTCGCACTGGTCAAGCAGCGGGGGCTGGCGTCTCAGATGCAGGCAGCTTGGCAGGCAGCAAGACAGATCGAACTCGCCAAGGCCAATGAGACAAGGCGACGCGAGGCCATCGACACGTTGATGAAAGAAGCCGAAAAGACCGGCCTTGTGGCAAGCGCATGGGACGAACGCCGATTCGGTATCCGGCAATCCTCGATGGCGCGAAAGGCGGCCAACCGGCTGTTGGGAGAGATTGCCCGTTCGCGAGGACGCGTCTTTGCAGCCGAACAATTCGAGCTGTCCGTCAAGGACCCCCAGGACGGTCTTTTCACGCCCCCCATGTCCTCTGAATCCGAACTGGTTGTGTCATTGCGCGGAAGCCTGCTGTACCGGGCCAAGGCGGCAGCGAAATGATCATCTATGCAACAGGCGAGAAATGGCTGGTTCTGAAGAAAACGGAGGCACGCCATATCGAGCGCTTTCCGGTATTGACCGCCCCCGCCACGGTGGCCTGGCACCCCACCAATTCCGCAATCGGCATCGCTTCATTCGAGGGTGACGCGCGGCACGCGGCCGTCCTGGTCGAGCGTCGACTTCGTACCGAAGGCACGATCGAAGCTGAAACAAAGATCTTCATTCATCACGTCGAACGGGTCAGCCGCACCTATCAGGCGCTCTACAGTTCGGCATCGCTCGACGAGTGGCACCGCATGCAGGGATGGGCGAGCGCCCAGCCCGGACATTGCGCCTGGACATCGCTGTGCGCTCTGGCATGGGCGCGCGTCGATGCACAGACCGCTGTCGTACTGCACGTCGACAACGCATTCGTTTTCATGGGCAGGACCGGCCTGCGAATCGTTCAGGCCAACACCCTGGCTTTCGGCACCGACGAGGACAGCGTCGCCTATGCCACACGCGCACTCGGTGACCGCATCCGTGCGCAATGGACGCAAACAGCAGCGGGACCTGCCGCAGTGCTGCCTACCGTCGAGTGGATTTCTGCCAACGAAACCTGCTCGGCAGAAAACTACGCCGGGATGATGCGTGCCTTTGCGGACGCGAGCGGACTGCAGGTGGTATCGACCGATGCCTTGCTTGCACTTGCGGTGGACGACGGCAGCGAGGCGGCAGTCGAAACCATGACGCGAACCGCATTGCCTCGAATTGCGTTGCATCCGCCTGTCGGTCTGCTTTTGAATACGCAGCGCGAAAGGTTTCTCCTCGCGGCCGAACGCCATCGCGTGACCGTCATGGCCGCCGCCGTCCTCTTGAGCTGCCTTTTTCTGGGGTTCGCCTTGCAGAAGAACCTCGAACTACGCCGCATTGCCGCAGCGAACCAATCGCTCCAGCAACGCATTGCTGCCGTCAATCGCCCGGAGTCGACGCCTGCCGACGAGACAGGCGATGCGGCCTACAGAGAGCAACTGGCCTTCATCGAGACGGTCACTCGATTGCAGTCGGGGCTCGACGTCAACGAAGTCCTGATGGCGCTCAAGGTTGCAGCCGGTGCCGACATCCGCATTCTTTCGGTTCGCGCAGAGGAACTCACACCTGAGCGCGAAGCCCAGCCGCGCGGCATTCTGGTCGATGGCGTATTTCAAGACACCCGAAGCAACCAGGACAGCGCGACCCTGTCGTCGTTCGTGCGTTCGCTGGCCGTGCTCGGCTACACCGCAGAACCGGTCGAGTCTCGCGCAGCAGCGGCTGCTTCGACGGTTTCGAGCCAGCTCTTTACTTACCGGCTCGCTCGCAAGGAAGAGCGCATTCGCACGGGAAACAAGCCATGAAATTCGGCTTCGCTCCAAAGTACAACGGACTGGCATATGCCCTGGCTGTCGCAAGTCTCGCGGTGATCGCCATCGCTGCCGTCATGTGGGTGCAGCGATGGCTGCCGATGGCCTTGCAACCCAGGGAGTCGGTTTCCAACGCCCTGGACCCCGAAACCGTCCGCATCGAGCGCGCTGCAGAAAATTTGCGTCAGGTGGCTCTTTTCGAGCGCACACAGCGATCGGGCCGCGAAGAAGGAAGCGACTTGATCCTGACCCTTTATTCGCCGTCTTCCGCCATTGCGGCGGCAACCGAATCGAAACCGTTCGACGCTTCAACCTTGAACGTCGTGATCGTGGAAACCGCACGCGGCCGCACCGCGACGATCGATGGCGCAGCCGTTCGCATCGGCGAGCGGACACCGGGCGGCGGCATCGTCAGAGCGATCGAGTCGACCGGCGTCGTGATCGAGGACAGCGCCGGCGCAAAACGCAGTGTCGACATCCGCGACAAGTTCGTACGCCAGGATGCCCCGGTCTTTCTTCCGACGCCGACGAAACCTGCTTCTTCCAATTCAGCCATCGTCAAATGAAGCGCCTTGTCGTCCTTTTTCTGTCGATGGCATTGCTCGCTGCGGCCGTCTTCCTCGTCGTGCGAGAGCCCGCAGCCGTCGTCGCTTCCGCCGGCAGCCCTGAGCGAATCGCATTGGAAAGCAGTGCGGGTTCCATGCTGCCGCCAACGCTGCTGCCACAAACCCAGAATCGAGCAGATCCGAGCTCCCGCACGTCCGGCACGCAGACACCCGCCTGGCTGATGCCGAAGTCACGCGCGGTCGCGACCGACCCGGCAACGCCTGCATCGACCGACGGCGCCGGCCCCAGTGCAACGATTGCGCGCTTGAACGTCGTCATGGAGAAGCTGAATCGGCTGCAAGGTCAACCGACCATCGACGTGAAGGAAGTCGGCGCCGCGATCGCAGAGCTGGAGAAGATCAATGGTTCGCCCGTCATGAGCGGCGTGCGACTGGACTTGCTCCGAGAGAATCTTCTGGTGGCCGATCAGATGCAGAAGGCCCAAGAGGAGTTGCAGACGATCGAGCGCGCGCCCGCTGCGAATGCATCCGAGCGGGCCGCACTCATCCAGTCCAAGACGGCCGAGCTTGCGGCGCTGCGTTCGCGCATTCGCCACGACGTCGTGCAAACACCCGCAGGCAGCGTATCGCCATGACACGTGCGAAGCAGGCCGGCTCCATGCTGATCGAAATTGCGGCCTCGATCGCCGTGCTGGGTCTGTTGGCAGCAACTTCGTTCGGTGTCTTGCGCGACGTCAACCAGGTCAGAGAGGGCCGCGCATCGGCCGCATTGGCAAGTCAGGCGAGGCAGCTCACACTGGAGTTTGCGATGGCGCACGGCAGGCTTCCATGTCCCGACCTGACCGGGAACGGCGGCGAGGGCGACGCGGCTGGCGATTGTCCCGTGGCGCAAAGCTTTGGCCTGCTGCCGACCCGTACGCTGGGCATGGACGGTGTATCAGCGCAATCCACGAATCGCGTGTTGCGCTACGGAATCTCTCGCATCGCCTCCGACGCTGACCTGGGCGCCATCGCAAATGCGGGCGACCCGGATCCCGCCACACGGTTTCTGGCTCGAGCGGAGCGCGCTGCCGCATACACAGCACCGACGCCCTCAGCCTCGGGATCGACCGAGCAGCCCTATGTCCCAAAGCCAGATGCACAGGGCCTGGCAATGAATTGCCAGATACCCGGTGACAGCCCTGCCTTCGTCATCTCGGTAGGCGCCCCGGAAGACCTTGGTACCGCCGCCTGTTTCCCCATCCCCAACCCAGAGCGCAGCGCATCGACCTCCATGGGTCGACATGAACTGGTCGGATGGGTCCGATCGAAATTTCGCGCCGTGAACTAAACCGAATGACTACGCCCTTCATCCATCGCTCGCCAGCGCGGCCGTTCACGCTTGCAACCGTCAGTCTCGCGATGTTCCTCAGCAGCTGCAGCGCTCTGCCGAAATTTTCTTCGGTTGGACAATTGATCAAGCCGAATCCGGCAAGGCAAGCGGCGATGCAGACCAGCGTCGCCGACGGTGCGCGCGAACTGTCCAGCTCACGGACGAACCTCCTCGAAGAGCTCGAACGCCGGGCCCCCGTTCCGGTGCTGGAAGAGATCGTCCCCGACGACAGCCCGATGAACCGCAAGCGCATCGGCATCAGCATGCAGAACGCGCGCATCGGGCAACTGCTCTGGATCCTGTCGACCGAATACAAGATCAGCCTGGCCGTCGACCCGGCCGTGCTCGAAATGCCCCAGTTGGTAAGCCTACATCTGCAGCAGGTGACAGGCCGCGAGGCGCTGGCGCACATCCTCCGCGTTTTCGATGTCCATGGCAGCCTCGGCAAGGACAACGTGCTGGTCGTGCACATGGACGAGGAACGCGTGTTTGACCTGAGCATGCTGATCGGTCGCAGCACGCTCGAACTCAACGGCGGCGGCGATGTATTCGGGAGCGGCAAGGACGGCGGCAGCGGCCTGAAAAGCAGTTTGACGATCAAGAGCGACCTTGGCGACAAGGGCGACGGTTTCGAGTACATCGCGAAGTCCGTCGACGCGATCATCGGCGGAACTGCCGCAGGATCCGCTGCGCCTGCCGACGGACGCGAAAAACCGCGTACCTCGATCAACCGGGCGAGCGGGACGCTCTACGTGCGGGCACGCCCGTCGGTCGTGCAATCGATCGAGAAGGTCGTTTTCCAGGAGTCGTCCTTCAGGCAGAAGCAGATTCAGATAGATGCACAATTGATCGACGTTCAGCTCAACGACGCATCGGAATTCGGTATCGACTGGAACGTATTCGGCAGCCGCATCATGGCGAGCGCAGGCAGCAAGGGCATCAGTGTGGGTTCTGGCCAGACCAGCACGGCAGCCAGCATCTTGCCCAACGGCCGTTCGGTGACCATTCCGGCCCAGACGATCGGAAGCTCCACCGGCGCGACGGCCGGCGGCATCGGCTATCGCTCCAATCATTTCTCCATTGCGCTCAACGCGCTCAAGTCCTTCGGCGCCGTGCGCGTGCTGTCGAACCCGAGCGTGCTGGTGCGCAACGGTACGCCCGCCTACCTCAGCGTCGGCAACAGCATCCGTTACGTGCAGAAGATCATCAGCACCGTCAACAACACCAATTCCGCATCGACGACGTCGGTCGATGTCGTGACCGATTCGGTGTTCTCGGGCGTCGTCGTCGGCGTCAGTGCCGTCGTCAAGAAAAACGGAATGATCGAGCTCTTCATCCATCCGAGCCAGACGCAGGTGAGCGAAGCAAGCCTCGCGCTGGTCGACGTCGGTGCGGGCAACCGGGTGACCTTGCCTGTCGTCAGCACCAAGGGCATTGCCACCACGTTGAACATCCAGGACGGCGACACGGTCGTCATCGGCGGATTGATCGACCAGCAAAAAAGTGGCACCGGCGGCGCATTGCCTGGACTGTCCGATATTCCGGCCGTGGGCAAGCTGTTCACTTCGGACAGATCACAGGACAACGCCCGCGAGCTGGTGGTCGTGCTGCGTGCACGGGCGATGTGATGCCTGGGCGTGATATGCGCGATACGCGTGATGCCGGCAGCTTGGCGGAGGTGCTTGCCGACAAGCTGCTTGGCGCCGGCCTGCTCGACGCGGTGCAGTTGGAATATGCGCGGCAGAAGCACGCTGTCAACGGCGAAGCGCTTTGGCGTATCGTTATCAGCGAAGGACTCGCCGGCGAGAAGGAAGTGGTCGCGCTGCTGAGCAGCGTGCTGCAGATCGAATTCTTCGATGCCGAATCGATCGACTACCCCGATCAGGAAGTGCTGTCGCTGTTCAACAAGGAACAGTGCCTGACCTCGAATTTCCTGCCCCTGGGTTTCGAGGATCGCGACCTCCTGGTGTTGTTGGGCGATGCGATGCCCGACGATGTCGCGCAACTGGTGATGAGGCGGCTCGGTGTGCGCTGCCGCTTTCGGCTGGCGCCGTTCTCCCAGGTAGCGCGGCTTATCCGCAATGCCTACTACTTCGCGAAAAATCCTCCAGAAAAGCTGCTTGCGCAGGAAGTGACGCTGCTCACGTCGGACCGCGATCACGCTTTCACGCCCGAGCATCTGCTGAGCCATCTGCTGCATCTTGCGATGCGCGAGCGCGCGACCGACATCCACATCACCTCCGGCATCGCGAGCCTGCACATCCTTTTTCGCATCGACGGGGTGCTGCAACCGATCCGCGCATTGCCGCTGTCGCTTGGCCGACTGATCGGCTACATCAAGATCACTGCCGAGATGGACATTTCGGAAGCGCGGCGACCTCAGGACGGCAGCTTCCGCGCCGTCGTGCTGGACGATCCGCTGACCGTGCGGGTATCGACCATCGTCACCGAGCACGGCGAGCGCATGGTGATGCGCCTGCTCCCCGAAGCACACGAGATCAAGGATCTGGCCGCGCTGGGCTTCTTCCCAGAAGACGTCGAACTGGTCGCCGCCGCAATGGCGAACCCCGCCGGCCTCATCCTCATCACCGGGCCGACGGGCTCTGGAAAGAGCAGCACGCTGCATGCCGGCCTGCGGATGCAGCATCTGATCGAGCGCAACGTGCTCACGGTGGAAGACCCGCTCGAATACCGTGTGCCGATGGCCGGTCAGACAGAGGTCAACCGCAAGGCCGGCTACGACTTCGGCACCGCACTGCGTCACTTCCTCCGGCACGATCCGGATGTAATTCTGGTCGGAGAGATGCGCGATGCGGAAACCGCGCAGGCCGCGGTCGACGCAGCGGCGACGGGCCATCTGGTGCTATCGACCCTGCACGTCACGAGCGTCTTCGGCGTCGTGCCGCGGCTCACGCCTCTGGGACTGGTGCCGCAGGTCATTGCCGAAAACCTGAAGCTTGTCATCAACCAGCGGTTGGTGCGCCGGCTGTGCAGCCAGTGCGCCGAGCCGGTTGCTTTTACGCTGTCCGAATGCGTGTGGCTCGATGTCGAAGAGGGAACGCTCGGCCAGCGCAACAAGGGCTGCAAACGCTGCCGCCTGACAGGCTTCCATGGACGGCTGCCGCTGTATGAACTGCTCATCATCGACGACCGGCTGGCCAACGCCATCGCCGACTCGGCGGGCCGCGAGGCAATCCGGACGCTGGCCGCCGACCAGGGTTTCGAGACGATCGTGAAGGTCGCAAAGCGAAGGGTGAAGCTGGGCCAGACCACGGCCGAAGAAGTGCTGCGCGTCATCGGCGAAGGACCCGCGAAATGAGTGGCTTCTCATGAGCGCCTTCTATTACTACCAGTTGCTGATGCCGACCGGACGGGCAAAGACCGGGATCGCCGCGATCTCGGTCGAGATGGATGCGTCGGCGCGGCTCTGGCTGGAAAAGAACCACGACGGCATCGTTCTGCAGCTCTATCGGCTTCCTGCGTGGGCGTCCGACGTGCTTCAGACTGGCCGGCGGCTGTTCCGCGGCGCCATCAAGCCCGCCGAGCTTGCGGGATTGCTGCGCGACCTGGCAGTGATGACGTCGAGCGGCATTCCGATCTTCGAAGCTGTCAAGGCGATTGCCGAAGACGAAGGCTCGGAGTCTGGCAGGCGTGTCGAGAGAGTTTGCACGCAACTGCTCGAAGACCTCAACGCGGGCAGCGCGCTGAGCATCGCTTTCGGACGCCAGCCCGATGTCTTCCCCGACACCATACGCAGCCTGGCGGAGATCGGCGACGCGACCGGCACCATGCACCAGATGCTGATGGAGTCGGCGCGCCATCTCGACCGCATCATCTCGCTCAAGGCCGACGCCCGGCAAGCCATGATCTATCCGATCTTTTCTTTCCTGGCCATCTTCGGCGCCGGCGGATTCTGGATCGCCTACGTGCTGCCGAAGCTTGTCGGGCTCTTCAAACAAATGAATGCCAAGCTGCCGCCGCTTACCGTGGCGGTGATGGCGTTTTCCGAATGGATGAATGCGCACTGGCTGCTGGTCGCAATGACACTGGCAGCTTTTTCAATCCTGACCGGAGTGGCCTGGCGCAACAGCCTCGTCCTGCGTCGACGCACGATGCAGTTGCTCCACCGGACACCCATTGCGCGCACCTTGCTGGTTTCTTCCGGCCTCGCTTTTTTTGCCGAATACCTGTCGCTGCTGATCCGCTCGGGACTGGACGTGATCTCGAGCCTTGGCATCCTGGAACGTTCGCTACAGAACCTCTACTACAAGGAACGTGTCGCACGCATTCGCCAGTTCGTCGAGCGCGGCGACCGGATCTCCTTCGCGATGCGACAGGTCGGCGGCTTCCCTTCCATGATGGTCCGGATGATTGCTGTCGGCGAGGAATCCGGCACGCTGGACCGACAACTCACCTATCTCTCGGACGAGTACTCCGCTCGCCTGAAACGCACCGTCGGCATGCTGGCCGAAATCATCAAGCCGGTGATCGTCGTCATTGCGGGCGCCGTTTTCCTGCTGCTGATCGTCGCCCTGCTGCTGCCGGTCTACGACCTCGTCAGGCAGACGATGTCTGCGGCACGCTGACAGACGTCGAACGCAATACCTAAAAAGAATCAAGGAGAACAGCGATGAAATATCGGCGAAAAGGCGCCATGGCGGCGCGTCAGCGTGGCGCCGCAGCGCTTGTGTTGGCGGCGATGATGGTGATCTTCACCGGCACACTGGTAGGCACCTATTACTTGGGCAGCCGTAGCGCCTCGTCGACCGCGCGATTCGAGCAGGTCGAATCGTTGCGCTGGGCGCAGGAGTCGATCATGGGCTTCGCAGCAGCCAACGGCCGGCTTCCGTGCCCGGCGAGTTCCCCCGACGGCACCGAAAACTGCACTTCCGGTTTCGCCAAGGGATGGCTGCCGACAGCCGCCATCGAGCAGTTCGGAAGCACGCCGGCCGCGCGCGGCCGCATGCCGTTGCGGTATTTGGCTTACCGGGGCGCCGGCGTGGGCTCCGATCCCGATCTCGCCACCCTCGACGACGCCTACCAACCCGCACTGGCGGTTGCGGTCGCCGCACCGGCTGCATACCCCTCGTTGGTCAGCAGCGTCGATCTATGCGGCAAGTTGCGCGCTGCAGCGCTACCGAACGGCAGCAGCCGATGGCAGACCGGCGCCGCACCGACCGGCGCGACCGCAAGGCCCGCGCGCGCGAATGTACCGGTGACCAACGGCGGCAGCAGCATCATGAACGTCGCCTACGGCCTGGCGGCAGCGCCGATCGGCACGGCAAAGTCCGACTCGGGCCTCAACGCCGACATCGCACCGCAACTCGAGAGCCCGTACCGCGCCGTCGACAACGCCTACCGAGACGTCGTCCGCGTCGTCGATTTCGCGGCACTTTCCGACACGCTTTCCTGCCCGGTCGTCATGGCATCGCTCGACACGCTGTCGACGGCGGCGACCTGGACCGCGGACTCCGTGGGTGCGAGAGAAGGCGCCATCAAGGGCAGCCAGGCGCTGATCGATCTTCAGAAAGTCATCGTGTCAGCCGCAGCGATCGGTGTGGTGGGTGCCGAACTCGACATCCGCAACGTCGTGGCGAAGGGCGCCGAGAGCGCTGCGCTGGTTGCGCTCGAGACACCCTTTCTGCCCGAAAGCGCTGCAGCAGTCGCGTCGGGCAATGCCGGCATCGCAACTGCAGCTGCCGCGTTGCCGCTTGCGGAAGTCGACCGCTTCAGGGCTGTGGCGGGTACGGTGGTGGAAGGGGGCTACATGCTGACTTATGTGGCTGCAAGGGAAAAGGCCGATAGGTCCTATGTCTGGAATGGCTCAGCCTCCATTCTGGCCATGGCGGATCGCCAGGGAATGTCGCCATGAACGCCCGGCGCACTCACCGTCAGCATGGATTACGGGGCTGGATGCTCCTGGAAACAGCGATCGCCACCACCTTGCTCGGCGTCATGATCGTTGCCGTCGTCACCACGGCCCGCAAGGCGACGAACGATCTGGAAACACGACACACCGTTAGCGAGACCGAACGCGCGGAGAACGCCTTGCAGGGCTATGCGAAGGTGAACTCGCATCTGCCCGTGCCCGACGAGGCGATGGCAAGCCCGTCGCGCCCAGGGTACGTCGAAGGCTGGCTTCCGGTCGCGGCGCTGGACATGCAGGGACTGTCATCGCGTATTCGGTATGTCGTCGCCCAGCCCCTGACGGTGATCCCCGCCATCTACCGAGCGGACCCGGCGAACCTGAGCGACGGCAAGGTCGACGTTCGCACGACCGTCAATGGGCTCGACCTTTGCGCTGCACTGATGCGCCGAGAACAAGCCGGCGACGCACTGCCCGGTGGTATGCGTCTTGGCTATGCGCTGCAACAGGCCATCAGCATGGAGAGCGGCCAGCCGCTCGTGCTTGCACAGAGCTGGCTGGGAGACACCGCATCGAGCGCGACGCCATCGAATGTCCGTCTGGACACCCGGACCCGTGGATTCGGCGAATTCGCCGTCAGCCTGGGCTGCTTTGCCCGGTTCGCCACGTTGTCACGCGAAGTCCGATCGATCGCGGCGACGGCAGACATGCGCAGACTGGCCGACCAGGAGCTTGCCTTGCGCAAACTCAACCGGAGCATGGGCGAGGATTCGCTCACCAATCTCAGATGGCGAATGGCGAACTGGACAGTGGGAACGGCCAAACTGAGCGTCGACCTCGGCATGGAAGCCGTAAGCGCGATCACGGCAGTGGAGACAACGAGTGCGGAAATCGCAAACATCGCGTCGCTGACGGCGACCATCGCGGGCCTTTCCTGGCTGCTGCAGAAGACAGGCGACGGCATTGTTAAAGGGGAGAAATCCAATGATGCCGGCGACGAAGCCATCAAGGCGGCCCAGGCATCTCGCGATCAACTCCAGCAAGAAGTCCAGCGCTACGCACTGCGTGCGAATCAATTGCAGAAAAAGGGATTGGAACAATGAGGCCCAAGCATTTGCGGCGCCAGCGTGGCCTGTCGCTGGTCGAGGTGGCAATTGCGTCAGTCATTCTCGGCGCATGCGGGGTGATGCTCTGGGGCGTCATCGATCGTCAAGCCAAAGTCGCGCGCACAGACCGGTCGTCCACGCTGATCGATCGTGCAAACGATGCAATGCTTGCCTACGGCTATTTGCATGGTCGGTTGCCATGTCCTGCGCCGGTGACGACAGGAATGGAAAGCTGCGATGGGAAGGACAGCGGCTTTTTGCCCTATCTCACGCTGGGTCTACCCGATCCCGCGGCAGGACGTGTCCGCTATCGGGTGTCAATGGTCGCACCTTCGCCGGTAACCGGTGGCCCTTATCAAGTAGTAGTCACGCAGCAATCCGGCCAGGAGAAAGACCTGTACGCCAGAGTCGTTCCGCTGTCCAGTATTTCGCCTGGTGCGCACGAGCCGCTGTTGGACTTGTGTCAGTCGCTCGGCGCATCAGTGCATGCCGGGGAAATGGCCTACGACCTTGCACTGGACCCTGCTGGCGCTGCTGCTCCCGCACCGATCGGTACCGCTGGCTCATTCACGCCAGTGACGGCCGAGGCCGTGCAGCACACCGTGGGTCGCGCGCAGTTCGCGGCACGCCTGAACTGCAGCAACCTGGCCGCTGCAGGACGCGCGCAATTCAATGCCGCCCTGGCCGCCGACAGCATGGCGCGTGCGATGGACGACATCCTCGAACAATTCAAGCTTGTCAAGTTCACCTATGCAGGAGACACGGCGCAGGGTGTCTATTGGGAACTGAACTCCATTTACTCGCTCGACCGCGCGATCACCAAGACCATGGCAGCCAAAGCCGCTTTGCTGGCGTCCAATGGAGTCAACTCTGCCCCGAGGAATCTTGCTGCCGTCAAGATGTTGCTCGCTGGGACTTACACGGCAGCACTGACTTCCAATCTGGCACGCTTCATGACCTTTCAGGTAAAGGCCGAATCGCGGGAAGACGAATTGCACGACCTGCTTGAAGTGACTGAAAAGACCGCAGCCGATGTGAAGGCACGCGCGCTGCTGGGCACTTCCAGCGCCTTCTTCCTGGAAGACAAATGGCTGGCGGCCGCACCATGAGCAGCAGATCGACCGAGAAGATGCGGGATCGCACGAGGGGCTTCACGCTGGTCGAACTGTCGGTGGTGCTTGTCATCATCGCGGTCGTCGTCGGCGCGGTCACTTCCGGCAGCGATCTGTTGCGACAATCCTCCGGCCTACGGATCTTTTCCGAGTTCGTGACGGGATGGCGCAATTCTTTCGGCACCTACACCACACAGGCCAAAGTGGTGCCGGGCGACAACCCGATAGCGCCCACGAACAAGATTCACGGGCTCAGCGGCTCCGATGAGTTGTGCAACGACGCGGCCGACAAGACGCTGACGAACGTGATGCTCTCCCAGAGCATCCAGCCGCCGGAAGGTCGCGGTGTCGGCGAGGAAGACCGCTACGTCTACGCCGACAGCAACGGATCGCCGCATGAACTGCGCATCTGCTTCACGACCGTCCCCTGGGCCGTCTCGGGCGCGACATCGGGCGTCTTCGTCAAGGCAAGCCGGCATGTGATGCATCTGACCGGACTGACAACCGAATTGGCCATGCAACTCGACGCATTGATAGACAACCGCGTGGACGCACGCTTCGGGCGGTTTCGCCAAGCCAGTTTTGCCGACTCGCTGTCCGCGACCGGCGTCGACTGGCCACTGCCGAAGAGCGGTGCGGGTGAAGACAACATACCGGAGGTCGATGCCTACCTCGTGATGGATTGAGGACAACGCGCCAGCAACTCTGGCTACATCAACACGCATTGCCGGTCGTCCGAGAGACGCCGTTCTCGGAACGATATCTATGGTTATGGAAATCCTGCTGCAGCAGATCATCAACGGGCTGGTCCTGGGCAGCATGTATGCCCTGATCGCGCTGGGCTACACGATGGTGTACGGCATCATCAACCTGATCAACTTCGCCCACGGCGAGGTG
>JAQGMX010000211.1 GCA_028292145.1 Variovorax sp. | reverse complement strand
CGCAGGAGTGCACGTTGGTCCAGTTCAGCACCTGGCGGGCGGCGAGTTCGGGCGTGGTGTCGCGACCGTAGCCGTTGAGCGCGAAATGGTCGGCGCGTGCCGTTTCGCCGACCACCACGACGAACATCGGCGGCTTCGCCTGCGCGGCGTAGGTGGGGCCGAGCGCGGCGCCTGCAGAAACCGGCACCAGCCGTTTCGACCGGGCGAACATCGGCTTGATGAGCACCGAACCTGTCGAATACACGCTCGCCAGCGGATTCATCATGTAGCGCAACGTGACGTTGTTCCGCATGAGCGGCGCCAGATCGCGCGAAAGTGCCGCGATGCTGCCGGCCACGACCGCGATCGACGCGACGAACAACGCCGCGTTGCGCCAAACCTGCGACCAGGCACCCATTCGCACGATGCGCACGCGCAGCAGCCACCAGGCCGGCAGCACCATCACCGGCAACACATTGAAGACCATGCGCCAGCCGAGCAGGTCGCGCGTCTCGTGCATGTCGGTCTGCAGGGCGTTGGCCGCCATCGTCGGGTCCATGACGACGTGGTAGGTCAGCATGTAGTGCTGGGCCACGGCAGCCACCAGCACGATCACGAACCACAGCGGCTTCATGAAGCGCGACCAGGCCGTCAGCGACAGCATTCCCAGCGTGCCGAAGCCGACCAGCAGCGCCATGCCCAGAACCGAGCGCCAGTAGAGGCTCGGCGCGCCGCCGATCTGCGACAGCTCGATCCACAACGCCCAGTTGGCCGCCAGCAGCAGGTACAGGCTGAGTCCGGCGACGACATGGCGCGCGCTGCGCGGCCGGGACATCCAGCGGTCGATGGCGGTCAGCCAGTCGGGAGGTGAAGAAAGCGCGCGAATCATGAAGGCCTGAAGGAGAAACGGGGGCGATGCAGTGCGAAGTCGATGACCAGCGCGACGGTCCAGCAGATCCAGCCGGTCCAGAGCGTGTGGCTCATGTAATGCGCGCCGCGCCATTGCTGGCCGAGGCCGAGCACGAAACCGAGCACGACGGCCGCAGCCAGCCAGATGCCGGCTCAGCGCATCGAATAGCGGCGAAGCACCAGCCAGCCGCCGACGTAGGCAAAGGCGGCGGACGCATGACCGGCCGGAAAGCAGCGGCCCGTCCCGCCGTCGTTCACGCCCCAGGCCCAGTGCGACACGTAGCGCGCGACGCCGCCGAAGTCCTGCAGCTCCCAGGGGCAGCTGGTGTGACTGAGGTTCTTCACCAGCGACACGGCCGTCACCGCCGCCAGCACGGTACCGGCCAGCTGGAAACGGTCGCTTCGGGTGAGCCGCCGCATGAAGCCGAGCGGCCAGACGGCCAGCAGGAACAGCACGATGACGCCAGCCGTGCTGGTAAAGCGGGGGATCTCGTGCATGACGAGGATGAACGCACGGTTCTCGCGCAAGGCGAAGCCGGTCGCGTTGCCGGCCACGCGGGCAAGCGCAAGGTCCAGCCCGGTGGCATCCCAGAGAAGAACCAGCGCCAGCAGGAACACCGTGACTGCGACGAGGCGCATGTCCGTGGGCGCGGAAGAAACACGAGAAGGAGAACGCAAGACAAACCGACCATGAATAAACGAAGGCGGTAGCGTAGGTGCGCAGCCTGAATCCAACCTGAAGAGCCTGGTAAATCGGGCCGGTGACCGTCTGGGTAGACTGTGATTCTTTCTTTCAAAGGACGATGCCCGTGCGCGTTTTGCTGGTTGAAGACGACGTCGCACTTTCGCAGGCGGTTTGCAGCTATCTGTCCGCGAAGGCTTTCGTGGTCGATGCGGTGCCCAGCCTTGCGATGGCGGGCGGCGCGCTGCGGGCGGCCCAGTACGCGGCGGTGCTGCTCGATCTGCACCTGGGCGACGGCGACGGCCTGTCGCTGCTCCCGCAGATCCGCGCGCTGAAGGAGCGCCCGATCGTCATCGTCCTGACGGCGCGCGACCAGGTCACCGACCGCATCCGCGGGCTCGATGCCGGCGCCGACGACTACCTCATCAAGCCCTACGACCCGGCCGAACTGCTGGCCCGCCTGCGCGCGGTCGAGCGCCGGCGCAGTTCGGACAACGTGCCGGTGCTCACGCTCGGCAGCCTGCAGATCGATCTCGGACGCGAAACCGTGCGCAACCACGGGTTGACCGTCATGCTGACGCAGAAGGAATGGGCGCTACTGCGTGTGATGGCGACCCGGCCCGACCGCATCCACACCCGCGAAAGCCTGCAGGACGCGCTCTACGGCTTCGACGACGAGGCCGACAGCAATACGCTCGAAGTCTTCATCAGCAGGCTGCGACGCAAGCTCGGACGCGATCACATCCAGACGGTGCGCGGTCTCGGCTACCGGCTGGCCCACTCGACGGACGTGGCCGAGTGAGTGCGCCGCGCATCCGTGCGCTGCTGTCCCGTATCGGCAGCGACACCCTCGCCGGCCGGCTCACGCGCACGCTGATCCTGTGGGTGGGCGGCGTCTGGCTGGCTTGCGTGCTGGCGGTGGTCTGGTACACGGACCGCGAGATCACCTTCAACTTCGACAACGAACTCATCGAGGTTTCGCACCGCATGTTCGACATCGCGCTGTCGCACCTGGACGCGGACGATCCGGCCACGCACACGGGCAAGCCCCTGATCGCCCCCACCCCGACGACTTTCATCGATGCGTCGGTCATCTATCAGATCGTCGACACCGGCGAGCGGGTTCTGATGCGGTCGGCCGAAACACCGGGCGACGTCTTCGATGTCCCGGTGTCGCCCGGCTTCGCGAACAACGAACACTGGCGCATCTACACGGTGCGCCATCCGGTACGAAACCTCTATTTGCAGGTGGCCGACCCGCTCGAAGAACGGCGCGAGGCCGTCGACCGCACATTGATCGGGCTGATCGCGCCGCTGCTGGCGATCCTGCCGCTGCTGGCGGTGCTGCTGCGCCGGATCGCGCGCAGCGAACTGGGCGTGCTGCAGTCGCTTGAACAGGAGATCGGCAAGAGAGGCAGCGATCAGCTCCAACCCATTTCGTTGCCGCGCCTGCCGCGCGAGCTGAAATCGGTCGAGGAACACGTCAACCGGCTGATGGACCGGCTCTCGAAGTCGCTCGATGTCGAACGCGCGCTGGCGGCCAACGCGGCGCACGAGCTTCGCACACCGCTTGCCGCCGCCCGCCTGCGCCTGCAAACCGCGCTCGATCACGAACTCCGCCGCGAAGACGTTCGCGGCGCGCTCGATGCGCTTCAGGTGCTGAGCCACCGCACGGAGAAGCTGCTGCAGCTTTCGCGGGCCGAATCGGGTGCGTCGCTGGCACGCTCGCGGGTCGACCTGATTCTTCTGGCGGCCACGGTGGCCCAGGAGTTCTGGGCCGACACCGGCACGCTCCACCGTCTTCATCTGCGGGTGCCGGAAACCGGGGAAGGACCGGTCGCGCTCGGCGACTTCGACGCGCTCGCCATCGCGCTGCGCAACCTGGTGGAAAACGCGCTGCACTACGCGGGCGAGAGCCGGGTCGACATCGAGGTTCGCGCCGACTGCGCGCTGATCGTGCGCGACGGCGGCCCGGGCGTCGGCACGGACGCCCTGGCGTCGATGCGACAGCGCCACGTCCGGCACGGCACCGCGCGCGTCGGCTACGGCCTCGGCCTGTCGATCGTCACGACGATCGTCGAGAAGCATGGCGGGCGCCTTGAGATGCAATCGCCCCCACCCGGTGAGGCGACCGGCCTGGAGACGCGAATCGTCTTGCAGGCCGCCGCATAAAATATTTCCAAATCCTCCTTCGAAGAGACAAATCAATGACCCACGACGAAATCCTTGCCCAGTTCGGCCCCCGCGAGTCCATGGAATACGACGTCGTCGTGGTCGGTGGCGGCCCTGCCGGCCTTTCGACCGCGATCCGGATCAAGCAACTCGCGGCACAGTACGAAAAGGAAGTCTCGGTCGTGGTGCTGGAAAAAGGCTCGGAGCCGGGCGCGCACATTCTTTCGGGCGCGATCATGGATCCGCGCGGCCTGTCCGAACTGATCCCCGACTGGAAGGCCAAGGGCGCACCGCTGAACCAGCCGGTGACCGCCGATACGTTCCTGATGCTCAGCGAAACCGGCGCCACCCGTACGCCCAACTTCCTGTTGCCGCAGAACTTCCACAACGAAGGCAACTACATCGTCAGCCTCGGCAACGTGACGCGCTGGCTGGCGCAGCAGGCCGAAGAAGCCGGCGTGGAAATCTTCCCGGGCTTTCCCGCTGCGGAAGTGCTCTACACCGACGACGGCAAGGTGCGCGGCGTCGCGACCGGCAATCTGGGCATTGGCAAGGACGGCGAGCCAACCGACAACTTCCAGCTCGGCATGGAGCTGCTCGGCAAGTACACCGTCTTCGCGGAAGGCTCGCGCGGCCACCTGGGCCGGCAGCTGATCGCCAAGTACAAGCTCGACGACGGCAAGGATCCGCAGAGCTACGGCATCGGCATCAAGGAGCTGTGGGAGATCGATCCGGCGCGCCACCAGCCCGGCCTGGCGATCCACACCGCTGGCTGGCCCCTGCCGGGCGACACGTACGGCGGCTCCTTCGTCTATCACGCGGAGAACAACCAGCTGATCGTCGGCTACGTGGTCGGGCTGGATTACCAGAACCCGCACATGAGCCCGTTCGAGGAATTCCAGCGCTTCAAGACGCACCCGAACATCCGCTGGTACTTCGAAGGCCAGGACAAGGGATTGAAGGCGCCGAAACGCCTGAGCTACGGTGCGCGCGCAATCACGGCCGGCGGCCTGCTGTCGCTGCCGAAGACGGTGTTTCCCGGCGGCGCGCTCATCGGCTGCGAAGCCGGCTACCTCAACGCCAGTCGCATCAAGGGCAGCCACGCTGCGATCAAGACCGGCATGCTGGCCGCGAATGCCGCTTTCGAGGCGATCCAGGCCGGTCGCCAGCACGACGAACTCACCGCATATCCGGCCGCGTTCGAAAAGAGCTGGCTGCACACCGAACTGCACAAGGCGCGCAACTTCAAGCAGTGGTTCAAGAAAGGATTGACGGTCGGCACGGTGATGACGGGCATCGAACAGTTCGTGCTGCGCGGGCACATCCCGTGGACCATCCACCGCAAGGAAGCGGACCATGCGCGGCTCAAGCCCGCGTCCGCCTGCAAAAAGATCGTCTATCCACGGCCCGACGGCAAGCTCACCTTCGACCGGCTCTCCAGCGTGTTCATCAGCAACACGAACCACGAGGAGAACCAGCCGGCGCACCTGACGCTCAAGGACCCGAGCGTGCCGACGCGCATCAACCTGCCCGAATACGCCGGTCCGGAGGCGCGCTACTGCCCTGCCGGTGTCTACGAATTCGTGCCGGACGAGGCGAATGCCGGCAAGGAGCGCTTGCAGATCAACGCGCAGAACTGCGTGCACTGCAAGACCTGCGACATCAAGGACCCGACTCAGAACATCGTCTGGGTCACGCCCGAGGGTGGCGGCGGACCGAACTACGTCGGCATGTGAGCGGGCGGTAGCCGCAGTCCGACAGCCAGGCGGACTTAAGGCTCACCCGGGCAGGCTTGCGCCTTATGTAGTGTTGCTTCAGCCCGGCGAGGTCCAGACGCTTTGCGGCAGCCATTTATGCCCAAACCTTCTGCTTCTTCAAACGAAATGCCCCGCGACGCGGGCACCGATGCAAGGCGTCTCCGGGCCATTTTCGAAAGTGCGATCGATTTCGCCATCGTCGCGACGGACACCGACGGAATCATCACCGACTGGAACGCTGGCGCGGAGTTGATCTTCGGCTGGACGGCGGCTGAGATGCGCGGTCACTCTGCCGAACGGTTCTTCACGCCCGAGGATCGGGCACGCGGGCAGATCGAGATGGAGATGATTGCGGCGCTTGATGTCGGACGCGGCAACGACGAGCGCTGGCATC
>JAQGMX010000322.1 GCA_028292145.1 Variovorax sp. | reverse complement strand
GCGAGCCCGGTGCCGACAACAGCTATCCGACGCTGGTGAAGCTGTTTGCCACGCTCGCAACAGCGGCCTACCATGTGTCGGACGCCCTCGGCACCCGCTATTTCACTCTCACGTCCGAATCGCTTCGATCCGTCGGCGCCTGAACTGCTCATGCTCCTGCACGTTACCCACGAAACACGCTACGACTATTCGCCACCGGTGGAGACCGCGCAGCACCTCGCTCACCTGAAGCCGCGCATCACGGCTTCGCAGCGCCTTGTGAGCCACACGTTGTCGATCGTGCCGCCACCGGCGCAGCGCAACGAGGTGCCCGATCTCTACGGCAACACGCGCGCGTTCTTCGCGCTCGACACGACGCACGACGACCTGGTCGTGACCGCCGAGAGCGTGGTCGAGACTTTCGAGCCGGTGCTGGCGACCAGCATCGCCCGTTTGCTGCCCTGGGAAACGGTGCGCGAGCGCTTCCGCTATGCCAAGGGCGCGCGGTTCGACGCTGCTTCGGATTTCGTTTTTCCTTCGCCTTACGTGCCGCGCCATGACGATTTCGCAACCTACGCACGGCCGAGCTTCGCCGCTGGTGTCGCGACGTTCGACGCCGCGCTGGACCTCACGCGCCGCATCTATCGCGACTTCGCCTACGACGCACAGAGCACGGAGATCAACACACCCGCCGTCGAGGCGCTGGCGCAGCGCAAGGGCGTGTGCCAGGATTTCGCGCACATCATGATCGGCTGCTTCCGCTCGCTCGGATTGCCGGCGCGCTACGTCAGCGGCTATCTGCTGACGCAGCCACCGCCCGGAAAGCCACGGCTGATCGGCGCCGACGCCTCGCATGCGTGGGTTTCGGTGTACCTGCCGGGCGAGGACGGCCCCGGCGACTGGTCGGATTTCGACCCGACCAACGGCCGCCAACCGGGCGAAGACTACGTGACGCTGGCCATCGGACGCGACTATTCCGACGTATCGCCGATCCGCGGCGTGCTGCATGGCGGCGCGCGGCACACGCTGGATGTCGGCGTGACGGTGCGACCGCTGTCGGAGTTGCAGTCGGCGCAAAACCAATCGCAGTCGCAAACCCAGTCGCAGCCTCCGATGCAGCCCCAAGCGCAGTCGCAGTCGCAGTCGCAGTCGCAGTCACAGTCGCAGTCACAGTTCCAGTCCCAGTCGCAAAATCAGTTCCAGTCAGAACCGACCTACCAGTTCCAGCAGGGCTCGCGCTTCTGATCTTCCGTTCTCGGACGATTCCGAGACGCCCGCGCATCGGCCGTCTTCTACGCTCGCCGGCTCTCTTCTTTCACTTCAAAGGCATTTCCATGAACGTCTACGACAAGCTCACCGAACTCGGCATCCAGCTCCCACCCGTCGCCGCGCCGGCCGCGGCCTATGTGCCGTTCGTGCAGACCGGCAAGCTGGTCTTCCTCTCGGGCCACGTCGCCAAGAAGGACGGCAAGCCGTGGGTTGGCAAGCTGGGCGAGAACATCGAGACTGCCGAAGGCAAGCTGGCGGCGCGCGCCGTCGCGATCGACCTGATGGGCACCCTGCACGCGGCAGTCGGCGACCTGAACAAGATCGTCCGCATCGTGAAGCTGATGAGCCTGGTCAACTCGACCGGCACCTTCAACGAACAGCACCTCGTCACCAACGGCGCGAGCGAATTGTTCGCCGAAGTCTTTGGTCCGGAAGTCGGCGCGCATGCGCGCAGCGCGTTCGGCGTGGCGCAAATCCCGATGGGTTGCTGCGTCGAGATCGAGCTGATCGCCGAACTGGCCTGAGTCCGGACTTGCCCTGCCCTAGTCAGGCAGCCCGACGATCGTGCGCAGCAACGCCTGCGCGCGCGGCACCAGGGTTTCAAGGCAGCAGTATTCGTTGTCGGTGTGCGCCTTGCCGCCGACCGGCCCGACGCCGCAGAGCGTCGGAATGCCGAGCGATGCGGTAAACCCGGCATCCGAACAACCGCCGGTGAATTCGCCTTCGACGGTGAATCCGATCTGCGCGGCGCTTGCCTGATAGCGCGCCAGCAGTTCTTCGCTCCATTTCGGTTCGAGTGGCAGGAATTCCGATGTCTGCGTCACCGTGGCTGCGGAGCCCGGCACGCCCGGCTCGGCAACGATTTCCCGGATGCGCGCGAACAGCGTCTCGCGCTGTTCCAGCGTGCGGAAGCGCACGTCGAGCTTCGCCTCGGCAGAAGGCGCCACGGTGTTGCTCGACATGCCGCCGCTGATCAAACCCACATTCGCCGTGATGCCGGCGTCGTAGTCGGTCAGCGCGTGCAGCGACGTGATCTTGCGGGCCAGCGTTTCGATGGCGCTGGCACCATCGGCGTGGTTCATGCCGGCATGCGCCGCGCGACCGCTGACCTGGACGAGAAAATTGGCGCCGCCCTTGCGCGAAGTGACCAGATTGCCGGTGACACGCCCCGGCTCCGCATTGAACGCGGCGCGCGCACCGCGTGCATATGCCTCGATGGCGACGCGGCCGCGATGCGAACCGATTTCCTCGTCGGCGGTGAACAGGCCCAGCACCGGGAACGGCAACGGCGCCATGCGGCGCAAGGCCATCAGCACGAAACACTGCAGCACCAGGCCCGATTTCATGTCGGCCACGCCGGGTCCGTAGCCGCGATCGCCTTCGACGCGCCACGGGCGCTGCGGCACGGTGCCGGTCGGAAACACGGTGTCGCGATGCCCCATCAGAACGACCGGCGCTTCCGAGCCCGACAAGCCGGGCAACCGCGCGATCAGCACGTCGCCGTCCGCCGGATCGGCCAGATGCTCGGCCTCGATATCGTCTGCCTGCAGCCAGCCGCGCATCGCGTCGGCGACCCGGTCGGTACCGGGCTTGTCGTAGCTGTTGGAATCGATGTCGACCAAATCAGCCAGCGCCGTCTGCATCGCGCCGCGCTGCTCGCCAAGCCACGCGGATGCCGCCTCCAGATTCCGCGCCGTCATGCGCGTTCCTTGAACACCGATGGACCCTCTTCCGCCAAATCCCAGAACAGGCCCGCCATGATGTGCAGCGACTCGCGCGTCACGTCGGCCAGGATGTGTTCGTTGGGCGCATGCTGCGAGCAGGCCGGGTACGAATGCGGCACCCACAGCGTCGGCAGGCCCAGCGTTTCGGAAAACACCTCGTTCGGCAGCGATCCGCCCAGGTTCGGCAGCAGCGCGGGCCGCTTGCCGGTGCTGCGCTCCATCGAGGCCATGCCCCAGCGCACCCAGGCGTCGTCGGGGTCGAGCCGGGTCGCGGCCATGCGGACGTCGGTCGGGCGCAGTTCGACGTCGTCGAACCCGTGTTCGTCCAGGTGCTTGCGAATGTGGTCGAGGAAATGCGTGTGGTCGCTGCCGACGACGTAGCGCATGTGGCAATGCGCACGCGCGTCCGACGGAATGGCATGCACCGGCATGGTGGGGTTGCCGGTGATGAAGGCCAGCACTTCAAGGCTGTTCCAGCCGATCACGCGCTCGGCTGCGGAAAGGCCGGGCTCGCCCCAGTCCGGGTCGATCTCCGGGTCCCCCTTGTCGCCGCCGACCTCGATGTCTTTCAGCGCAAGGCGGACGCTCTCCGGCAGTTCTTTCGGCAGCAATGCAGGCACCAGAATGCGCCCCTTCGCATCGACCAGGCTCGCGATGGCATGCGCCAGTCGGATCCCGGGGTTGCGCAGCAGGCCGCCCCAGTTGCCCGAGTGATGGCCGCCATCGCGCAGCTTCAGGTGCAGATCGAAGTTGAAGACGCCGCGCGAGCCGAGAAACATCGTCGCGCGCGAAGCCGAGACGCGCGGGCCGTCGGAGGCGATGAAGAGATCGGCGGCCAGCAGTTCGCTGTGCAGCGCGCAGACGTCGTTCAGGCCCGGCGAGCCGTCCTCTTCGCCCATCTCGAGAATGATCTTGACGTTGTAGCCAAGCTTGCCGTCGCGCACCGCCAGCACCTGTTCGAGCGCGCCCAGGTTGATGGTGTGCTGGCCCTTGTTGTCGGCGGTGCCGCGGCCGTACCAGCGATTGCCTTCGACCACGATCTCCCACGGATTCAGCCCCGCGCGCCACTGCGCGTCGTAGCCGCGCACCACGTCGCCGTGGCCGTAGGTGAGCAGCGTGAAGGCGGCTTC
>JAQGMX010000306.1 GCA_028292145.1 Variovorax sp. | reverse complement strand
TGAACGCGGCCCGCGCGATGGACGCCACCGAATTCATCGTCGCCACCGACAGCGGCATGCTGCACAAGCTGCGCACGCTCAATCCGGGCAAGACCTTCATCGAGGCGCCGACGGCCGGCAACGGCGCGACCTGCAAGAGCTGCGCGCACTGTCCGTGGATGGCGATGAACGGGTTGGCCGAACTTGCGCACGCGTTGGAAACCGGCGCCGGCGAGGTTCACATCGATCCGGCGCTCGGCCTGCGGGTGCGGGTGCCGATCGACCGGATGCTGGCCTTTACGGCCGGCTTGAGGAACGGTTTGCCGGCGTCGGCCCTGATGTCGGGCATCGGCGCGGCCTGAACGCTTTTTTGGGCGTCAGTCGCCGAGGTCCAGCACGCAGGCGTCGCCCAGCGCATCGCGCCAGACGCGGACACGCGTCGGCGGCGGGTTCATCCTGGACAGCGAACCGGCGATGAACGAACACAGGTTCTCCAGCGTCGGCGCGCCGAGACCCGGCACTTCGTCCAGCAGATGATGGTCGAGCTGCTCCCGCACCGATTCCAGGTGCTGCCGAAGCAATCCGAGATCGATCACCATGCCGGTGACCGTGTCGGGCACGCCGCTGACGGACACCTCCGCGTGATAGGTGTGGCCGTGGATGCGGCGGCTGCCTTCGGCCTCGATTTCGCGCCGCAGGGTGTGGGCGGCGTCGAAGAAGAAGCGCTGGCTGATCGTGTATCGCCTGGATGTCATGGTCAGCGGATACCCGTCAGTTTGTGCGTCTGCAGGCTCAGCCGCCAGCCGGGATGGCGCAGGCAGGCGTCGATGCAGCTGACGGTGTTCTCGGTTTGGGATGGGCCATCCATCGGTTGAAGGAAGCGGTGGGTGAACTGGCTGCCGGCCTGCAGCGCGTCGAGGTCCAGCCCCGGTTGCGGCCAGACGACCTTCAGTTCCTGCCCCGAACGCTGGACCCACGGCGCACCGGCCTTCGGGCTGATGCACAGCCAGTCGATGCCTTCGGGCGCGACGACGGTGCCGTTGCTCTCGACGGCGATACGGATCTTTCGCGCATGCAGCGCTGCGATCAGCTCGGCATCGACCTGCAGCAGCGGCTCGCCGCCGGTCAGCACGACCAGGCGATGCTCGGTGTCGGTGGCGGGCCATTGCGCGAGGATGGTGTCGGCGAGCAGGTCGGCCGTGGCGAATTTGCCGCCCAGCGTGCCGTCGGTGCCGACGAAATCGGTGTCGCAGAACCGGCAGACGGCGGTTTCGCGATCGCTTTCGCGTCCGCTCCAGAGGTTGCATCCGGCAAAGCGGCAGAAAACCGCCGGCGTGCCGGCTTGGCCGCCTTCGCCCTGCAGGGTGTAGAAAATTTCCTTGACGCTGTAAGTCATGGCGTGTTCAACGATCTCAAAAAACTCAAAACTCGATTTCCAGGTTGTCGATCAAACGGATATTGCCGAGCCGTGCGGCACCGACGGCCACCATAGGCGATGTCATGTCGTCCGCGGCCGGCGGAAGCAGGTCGCTGCGGCGGCGCAGTGCCAGATAGTCGGGCTGCCAACCGCGAGAAACCAGCGCCTGCGTGGCGCGATTTTCGATCTCGCCCAGATCACGCACACGGCCACCGGTCTCCCTGACCTCGTCGGACATGGCGCGCAGCACTTGGTAGAGCTGCACCGCTTCGAGCCGTTCCTCGGCACTCAACGCACCGTTGCGCGACGACAGTGCCAGTCCGTCGTCGGCGCGCAGCGTTTCGGCGCCGATCACCTCGATCGGCATCGCGAACTGGTTCACCAACTGCCGGATCACCATCAGCTGCTGGTAGTCCTTCTTGCCGAACACAGTCACGCGCGGCTGCACGCAGGAGAACAGCTTCATGACGACGGTCGAGACGCCGATGAAGAATCCGGGCCTGAACTGGCCTTCGAGAAGGTTCGCCAGCGCGGGATCGGGATGCACCTTGAAGGTCTGCGGCTCGGGATAGAGATCGGTTTCGCGCGGCGCAAACAGCACGTCGCAGCCCGCGGCGCGCAATTGTTCGCAATCGCGCTCCCAGGTGCGCGGATAACTGTCGAAATCCTCGTGCGGCAGGAATTGCAGGCGGTTGACGAAAATGCTTGCCACCGTGACGTCGCCCAGCGGCTTCGCCCGCTCTATCAGCGCGATGTGGCCGGCGTGCAGATTGCCCATCGTCGGGACGAAGGCCGGGCGGCGATGGCCGTCCAGGGCGTTGCGGAGTTCGGTGAGGGTGTGTGCGATGCGCATGATGCAAGCGCCTACCAGGCGTGGAGTTGGTCGTCGGGAAAGCTGCCATCCTTGACGGCGCGGACATAGCTTGCAAGCGCCGGTGCGATCCCGGGCGCGTCGGCCATGAAATTGCGCACGAACTTCGGCATGCGGCCGAGGTTGATGCCCAGCATGTCGTGAAGCACCAGCACTTGTCCGTCGGTGCCGCGGCCAGCGCCGATGCCGATGGTGATGCAGCGGTCCAGCTCGCCCGTGAGGTCGGCAGCCAGTGCCGCTGGGACCATCTCCAGCACCAGCATGGCGGCGCCCGCGTCCTGCAGCGCCAGGGCGTCGCGCCTGAGGAGCCCCGCCGCCTCGCTGCCTTTGCCCTGAACCCGGTAGCCGCCCAGCGCATGTACCGTCTGCGGCGTCAACCCGAGATGAGCGCACACCGGAATGCCGCGTTCGACCAGAAAGCGCACGGTGTCGGTGGTCCAGCCGCCGCCTTCGAGTTTCACCATGTGGGCGCCGGCCTGCATCAGCACCGTCGCGCTCGTCAGCGCCTGTTCGCGCGATTCCTGATAGCTGCCGAAAGGCAGGTCGGCGATCAGCCATGCCTTGCCCTGCACGCGATCGAGGCCCCGCGAGACGCTTTCGGTGTGATAGCGCATCGTCTCCAGCACGACGCCGACCGTGCTCGGCAGACCCTGGCACACCATGCCGAGCGAGTCGCCGACCAGCAGACAATCGACGCCCGCCGCATCGGCCATGGCGGCGAAGGTCGCGTCGTAGGCGGTCAACATCGAAATCTTCTCGCCGCGCCGTTGCATGTCGGAGAGGCGCGGCAGGGTCAACGGCTTGCGTTCGTCGGGAACTGACATGGTTTTTTCTCCGCAGGCGTGGTTACTTACTTGGCCGTCGGCACAAGGATCGTCGGCGTCGCCTGCTCGGCGAGCGCGGGATGGTCGCGGCTGAAATGCAGCCCGCGGCTCTCGTGCCGGCTTTGCGCCGAACGAACGATCAGATCGGCCACCTGCACCAGGTTGCGCAATTCGAGCAGATCGCGCGTGACGTGGAAGTTGGCATAGAACTCGTCGATTTCGCCGGTCAGCAGCGCGATGCGGTGCGCCGCGCGAGCCAGTCGCTTGTCGGTTCGCACGATGCCCACGTAGTCCCACATGAAACGGCGCAGCTCGTCCCAATTGTGAGAAATGACCACGGATTCGTCTGCATCGGTGACGCGGCTGTCGTCCCACGGCGGCAGCGCGACGCCGGCGCGCTGCGGTGCTGCGGCGATGACCTGCGCCACCGCGCGTGCGAACACCATGCATTCCACCAGCGAATTGCTCGCCAGCCGGTTGGCGCCGTGCAGCCCGGTGCAGGCGGTTTCGCCGATCGCGTACAGGCCGGGCACGTCGGTGTTGCCGCGCAGATCGGTCAGCACGCCGCCGCAGGCGTAGTGCGCGGCGGGCACGACCGGGATCGGCTCGCGGGTGATGTCGATGCCGAGCTCGGCGCAGCGCGCGAGGATGTTCGGGAAGTGCTCTTGCAGGAAAGCGGGGCTCTGGTGCGAGATGTCGAGGTTCACGCACGGCAGGCCGTGCTTCTTCATCTCGAAATCGATGGCGCGGGCCACCACGTCGCGCGGCGCCAGTTCGGCGCGCGTGTCGTGCTGCGGCATGAAGCGCGTGCCGCCGGCCGATTCGGGCAGCTTCAGCAATCCGCCTTCGCCGCGCACCGCTTCGGAAATCAGGAAGGATTTGGCATGCGGGTGGTAGAGGCAGGTCGGATGGAACTGGATGAATTCCATGTTCGCCACCCGGCAGCCGGCGCGCCAGGCGGCTGCGATGCCGTCGCCGGTGGCGGTGTCCGGATTCGACGTGTAGAGATAGACCTTGCCCGCGCCGCCGGTGGCCAGGATCGTGTGCGGGGCGCTGAAAGTCAGGACTTCATCCGTCTTTCCGTCGAGCGCGTAGAGGCCGAGACAGGCCGGCTCGGACATACCGAGCCGTGCGCCGGTGATCAGGTCGACGAGCATGTGATCCTCGAACAGCGCGATGTTCGGCGTGCGGCGCACCGCTTCGATCAGCGTCTGCTGCACCGCGGCGCCGGTGGCGTCGGTCACGTGCGCGATGCGGCGCTGGCTGTGGCCGCCCTCGCGCGTCAGGTGCAGTTCGCCGTTCTCCAGCGAGAACGGCACGCCCAATTCGCGCAGCCAGGCGATGGCCTCGGGCGCGTGCGTGGCGACGAAGCGGGTAGCTTCGAGGTCGCAGAGACCGGCGCCGGCGATCAGCGTGTCGTCGATGTGCTGCTGGATGCTGTCGCCTTCGCCCAGCACGGCGGCGATTCCGCCTTGCGCCCACTGGGTGGAGCCATCCTGCAACGCACGCTTGGTCAGCACGGCCACGCGGTGGGTGGGCGCCAGATGCAGCGCGGCGCTGAGTCCGGCCAGGCCGCTGCCGACGATGAGCACGTCGAAATCGTTCGAAACCATGAGGCGATGAATCCGGTGTCAGACCGCTGCCGAAGGCGTTGCAGGCGTTGCAGGCGATGTAGGGGCGTAAGCCAGCCGCACGTAGATCGGTGCGAAAGCTTCGGCCTGGGTGATGTCGATCAGCGTTTCCTTGGCGAGTTCGAGCATCGCGATGAAGGTGACGATAAGCACCGGCACGCCGCGCGTCACGTCGAACAGTTTCTCGAACTCAACGAAGCGTTGCCCCTGAAGGTGCCGCAACACGATGCTCATGTGCTCGCGAACGCTGAGCTCCTCGCGCGAAATCTTGTGGTGCTGCACCAGCTTGGCGCGTCGGAGGATGTCGGCCCAGGCATCGCGCAGGTCGACCATGTCCATCTCGGGAAAGCGCGGCTTGAGCGACTGCTCGATGTAGACCTGGGCCTTCCAGAAATCCCGGCCGTAGGTCGGCATGGCGCCGATGGTCGCGGCCTGCAGCTTGGTCTGCTCGTATTCGAGCAGGCGGCGGACCAGCTCGGCGCGCGGGTCTTCGGCTTCTTCGCCCGGCGCTGCCTTCTTGGGCGGCAGCAGCATGCGCGACTTGATCTCGATCAGCATCGCGGCCATCAGCAGGTATTCGGCCGCCAGTTCGAGGTTGGTGCGCCGTACCTGGTCGACGTAGGTCAGGTACTGCCGCGTCAGCCCGGCCATCGGGATGTCGAGAATGTTGAAGTTCTGCTTGCGGATCAGGTAGAGCAGCAGATCCAGCGGGCCTTCGAACGCCTCCAGGAAAACCTGGAGCGCTTCGGGCGGGATGTACAGGTCGTTGGGCAGCGAGAACAGCGGCTCGCCGTAGAGGCGGGCCAGCGCGACCTGGTCGACCACCTCTGGCATGGCGGCGACCGCCGGCCGGTCGCTCGCGCTCACCGGCTTATTTCGCTTGCGTCTGGTAGACGTAAGGCTGCTGGGGCACCTTGCCGTCGATGTACTCTTTTTGCTGACCGCGGTCGAGGTTCTTGTCCCAGAGCAGGGCACGGCCGGCGCGCTGTTCGGCCTCCAGCGTGGGCTTCTTGCGCTTCAGCTCATCGATGAAATCGGTGGCGTCGGAGGTGTAGTGGGGACGGTTGAAGATGGACATAGACTGGAACCCTTTGCGCAATTTTACCGGGGATGGGCATGACGCGACGAGCGAACGGGACGAACAGGCGGCGGGCGATGGCGGCGGCTCTGCTGGCGGGGCTGCTGACGCTGGCCGGATGCGACCGTCAGAACATCGCCGAACTCGAGGAAGGCGTCGCGACCGAAGCCGATGTGCGCTCGCGTTTCGGCACGCCCGAAGCCGTCTGGGACGCACCCGGCGGCGGGCGTGTCTTCGAATACAACCGCCAGCCGGCCGGACAGAAGAACTACATGATCACCATCGGCACCGACGGCCGCATGAGCGCGTTGCGCCAGGTGCTCACACCCGAGAACTTCGCCCGCATTCAGCCGGGCATGGCGATGGAAGACGTCCGCAAGCTGCTCGGCAAGCCGGCCAAGGTGACGCCGTATGCGCTCAAGCGGGAAACCGAATGGGATTGGCGCTGGCTGCAGCCGCCGAACACGCCGATGCTGTTCACCGTGGTGATGGACGACGACCAGCGTGTGGTGCGCAGCGGGTCGACGCAGGATCGGGCGGCCGAGCCGAACTGAGGCCGGCGCCTGTCTGTACGGAGCTGTCCGTGATCGGGACCGATTTTTGGGAGCTGTCCGAGCGCGTTTTTGGGTGGCGTCTGCCTAGCATCGGCAGTCGATTCGACCATCAACTCACGCCAATTGCAGGAATTCCCATGTCCATTCCGTCGCTCAATCCGGCTTCGCTCCCCAAGCAAAACGCGCCAATCGACGCAAAAAAGGTCGCGGCGGATGCCGGACCTGCGCCCTACACGCGGGCCGCGCCTTCTCAGGATCTGGTACGGGCGAGAGGCAAGCCAGCGCCGATCTCGCGCTTTGCGGAGATGCGAGAGCTCGTGCAATCCGGCGACATTCATATGTTGCGTCGGTACCTGAGCAGTAAGCCGGACCCCGATAACCCGATCAACGTCAATGGAGCGTCCGCGACTGAAAAACAGGGGTTGCTGCATGACGCGATGGGGCAGATCAACGACTCTCGAACTCAGACGGCCATTGTCAAAGAGTTGCTCAAATACGGTGCAAACCCGAATAACAAGAATGCTTGGCATCAGACGGCATTGGACGTCGCCGCGAAACGTACCAAGCCGAACTTCACTGCCATTCAGGCGTTGCTTAACGCGGGCGGCAAGATCTCGCCGGACACGGTCAAACGGGTGACCGAACTCAGGAATCAGGGCAAACCGGATCTTTACAACATCCTGGTCATGCCCTGAGAAAGCCCGCAGCGTCTAGCGGATGCGCATCCCCGGCGTCGCGCCAGCGGTGGGCTCCAGCACATGGATACCTGGCGCCGACTTGTCGTCGGCATGGCTCGCCGCCAGCACCATGCCTTCGCTGACGCCGAACTTCATCTTGCGCGGCGCCAGATTGGCGACCAGCACCGTGAGCTTGCCGATCAGCTGCTCGGGCTTATAGGCCGACGCGATGCCGCTGAACACGTTGCGCATGCGGCCTTCGCCGGCGTCCAACGTCAGGCGCAGCAGCTTGGTCGAGCCTTCGACCGGTTCGCAGTTCACGATCTTTGCGATGCGCAGGTCGACCTTCACGAAGTCGTCGATGGTGATCGTCTGGGCGATCGCTTCGCCGCCGGGGAGCGATGTCGATGCTGCGACGTCGGTGACGACCGCAGCAGCAGTCGCTTCAGCTGGCTCGAACAGCGTGTCGAGCACCTTCGGATCGACGCGCTGCATCAGGTGCTTGTAATCGCTGATGGCGTGACCCGCATGCAGGCTGGCGTCGGCGTCTTTCCATTCGAGCGGCGCGATCCGCAGGAACGATTCGACGCTCGCGGCCAGGGCCGGCAGCACCGGTTTCAGGAACAGCGTCAGCAGGCGGAACGCTTCGATGCAGACCGTGCAGACGTCGTGCAGACGGGCTTCCATTCCCTCTTTCTTGGCCAGTTCCCAAGGCTTGTTCGCGTCGACATATTCGTTCACGCGGTCGGCCAGCGCCATGGTTTCGCGCAGGGCGCGCGCCGTGTCGCGACCGTCGTACAGCGCTCGGATTTCGGCCGCCTGGCCACGGAGGTGCGCCAGCAATTCGGTGCCGTCCTCTGAAATCGTGCCCAACTGCCCGTTGAAGCGCTTGCCGATGAAGCCCGCCGCACGGCTCGCGATGTTGATGTATTTGCCGACCAGATCGCTGTTCACGCGCGCGACGAAATCCTCGGGGTTGAAGTCGATGTCTTCGTTACGGCCGCTCAGCTTGGCGGCAAGGTAGTAGCGCAGATGCTCCGGATTCAGCCCGATCGACAGATAGCGCAGCGGATCGATGCCGGTGCCGCGGCTCTTGCTCATCTTTTCGCCGCTGACCGTCAGGTGACCGTGCACGTAGATCGCATCCGGCGCCTTCCTGCCGCTGAAATGCAGCATCGCCGGCCAGAACAGCGTGTGGAAGGTGATGATGTCCTTGCCGATGAAATGCACCTGCTCCAGGTCCGGGTCGGCCATGTATTCGCTGTACGAGATGCCGTCGCCGCCCGCCTCGATGCATCGCTTGTCGAGCAGGTTCTTCAGCGATGCCAGGTAGCCGACCGGCGCGTCCATCCAGACATAGAAATATTTGCCCGGCGCATCGGGAATCTCGATGCCGAAGTAGGGCGCGTCGCGGCTGATATCCCAGTCGCCGAGGCCGCCCTTGCCCTCGTCGTCCTTGTAGAGCCATTCGCGGATCTTGTTCTGGACTTCCGGCTGGACGTGGCCGGCTGCGGCTGTCCATTGCTGGAGAAAAGTCTCGCAGCGTGGATCGGACAGCTTGAAGAAGAAGTGCTCGGAGCTGCGCAGTTCCGGCTTGGCGCCCGAGAGCGCCGAGTACGGGTTGATCAGTTCGGTCGGCGCATAGACGGCGCCGCAGACTTCGCAGTTGTCGCCGTACTGGTCCTTGGCATGGCAGTTCGGGCATTCGCCCTTGATGAAGCGGTCGGCCAGGAACATGCCTTTCTCGGGGTCGTAGAACTGCTCGACGCTCTTGGTGCTGATCAGGCCGGCCTTGTCGCGCAGGTCGCGGTAGATCTCCTGCGCGAGCTGGTGGTTTTCCGGCGAATCGGTCGAACTCCAGTTGTCGAAGGCGATGTGGAAGCCGTCCAGATAGGGCTTGCGCCCAGCGGCGATCTCGGCGACGAAGGCCTGCGGCGTGACACCGGCCTTGTCCGCTGCGATGGTGATGGCCGCACCGTGCGCGTCGTCGGCGCAGACGAAGTCGACCTGCGCGCCGTTCATCCGCTGGAACCGCACCCAGATGTCGGCCTGGATGTATTCCATGATGTGGCCGATGTGGAATTTGCCGTTGGCGTAGGGCAGGGCGGTGGTGACGAAGAGCTTGCGCGGGGACATGGGGGAGGCGCTTTCTGGGGGGAGGAAACAGGAGGCGGAGGGAGCGGCAGCCGGCGCTGACGCGGGCAGGACAGGCATTTTAGGCGGTCGCCCCGCAGGCCGCCCGGCGCCCGATACTCTGCGCTTTCAGGGAGCACAAAGATGCAAATTATGGGATGGGTACGCGTCGGGGATCGGGCCGCCTGCGGCGGAACGGTGGTGGAGGGCTTGTCGACGTCCGTCGCCTACGGACAGGCGCTCGCGTTTCGCGGGGCCCGAATGCAGTGTCGAAAACAGGGCTGCGTGATCGTCGGGCATCACGCGACGAGCACGCTGGCGAACGGGCGCGAGAAGGTGCACCACGGCCACCTGACCAGCGGAGGATGTCCGCTGCTGTCGACGCTGAACGATGTGGCCGGTGTCGGCGTCGAGAAAGGCATGTCGGCGCCGGTGGTCGTGCTGCAGCCCGGCGGAAGCAACTGGGTTCCGGCCGCTGCGGGTCAGCTTTTGTATGACGAGCAGGCGCACCTTTGCGGGGAAAGCGGCGTGCCGCTGGCCGGTTTGCCTTACTTCATCGAGACGAGCAACGGACGTACGCTGTTCGGTCGTGCGGACCGGAGCGGCTTGCTGCCCCGGATCGAAACGTTGGAGGCGGAGGAATACAGCGTTTTCTGGGGCGACGAGGCGCTGGTCAGGACGAACGGGGAGGGCGCATGAGCGGCCTCGTGAAACAGAAGCAGCAGGTGCGGACGAACACGATCGCCGGTTCGGTGTGTCGGGTCGACGTGCCGCCGGTCACGTTCGCACTGCTGTGGAACAACTATGTCACCGGCAATCCGTACGACGATCCTGCCTATGACAACCAATGTGCGATCCGGTTGAGCGCGACCTTGCATCGTGTCGGTCTCGAGATGAAATCGTTTTCGCAGAGTTTGGTGAAACCAGGGGCAGGGAAGGCAAGCCTGGGGCGTATTCTGCTGAACGGTAAAGCGACTGCGACGAGGGCGGACGAGATGGCGTCGTGGCTTCAGCTGCAGCCGTTCTGTGGCTTGCCGGCGAAGCCGGAGAACGTGACGGGCGCCGATTGGGAAGCGAAGGTTCGTGGCCGGACCGGAGTCATTGCCTTCAAAAACTACTGGGGACGAAGTGCGACCGAAATAAACCCTTCTGGGGGACACATCGATCTCTGGAATGGCC
>JAQGMX010000300.1 GCA_028292145.1 Variovorax sp. | reverse complement strand
AGCCGCAGCGGCGCAATCGTCATCAGAACGTTGCGCGCAGACCGACCTTCAGCGAACGTCCGGGCATCGGCGCTGCCGGAAACACCGTCGTCGTCAGGATCGAGGTTGCGCTGTAGGCCAGCTTGTTCGTGATGTTGTCCAGCCGCGCATACCAGGTGAGGTTCGCGCCCTGCACCTTCATGCGGTAGGCCATCGCAGCGTTCCACAGCGTGTAGCCGTCGGTCTCGCGGGCGCCGACTTCGGGGATGCGGTCCTGCTTCGAATAGCGGTCGAAGCCGAAACGCGCCGTCCACGGCCCGTTGCAGTAGGCCAGCGTGGCGCCGACGCGCACCGGCGAGATGCGCGGCAACGGCTCGTTGGTGTCGGTGTTGGTGGCGCGCACCAGGTCGCCGCGCCATTGCAGGTCGAGCGTCGAGCCGTCGGCGTTGCGCGCGAAGCCGTCGGTGCCGAGCAACCGCAGGTTGCCGTTGGCCTCGATGCCGGTGAAGCGCGCGCGCACCCCGCTGTAGACGTACTCCGCCAACGTATCGGCCTGCGTCGGATCGGTGACAAACCCGCCCTCGCCGTCCCGCTGGTTGCCGCTGGCGTTCAGGCCGATGTAGTTGCTGAATCGCGTGACGTACGCGTTGACCTTCGCAACGTTGGCGCCCGACTTCCACTGCGCGCCGACGTCCAGACCGACTGATTTCTCCAGGCCCAACGACGCGTTGCCGACTTCCCAGGCGGCTGTCGCCACGTGCGGGCCGTTGGCGAACAATTCGTAATCCTTGGGCGCGCGCTCGGTGTACGCGAGGTTCGAGGTCAGCTGCCACTGCGGCGTGAGATTCACCAATGCGCCGAAGGCGGCGCTGGTCGGGCTGAAGTCGCGCTCGCCGACGACGAAGCGCGTGATCGACGCATCGGCCGGATAGCCGAGCGATTCGACCTTCACGCGCTCGGTGCGCGCGCCGAAGCTCAGCTTGCCCCACGACGTGCCAAGCTCTTCGTGCAGGAAGATCGCGTTCGAACGCGTGCGGCTGTGCGGCGCAAAAGCCTCTTCGCCGTCGGCAGAGAAGCGATTGCTCTCGCTGCTGAAACCGATCAGCCCTTCGACGTTGCCGATCTTCTGATGCCGGGCTTCGATGCGCAGGTCGTTGCTCATGTTGGCGAAGGTGGTGCCGGCGTCGCTGCCTTCGTACTCGGTGTGGCGGTAGTCGGTGTGGCCGAGCTTGGCATGCACGCTGGTGAAGAAGCCGCCCGGGCGCCACTCGCCTTCGAGCGCATAACGGTCGGATTTCATGCCGATGGTGACGTCGTCTTCGGCCACCGTGCCGTAATTGCTGCGGTACGTGCTGACCGATGCGCCAATCCAGCCGCGGTCGAAGAACACCGATCCGCCGACCGCGCCGCCGTGCGCGCTGTTCTGCGAATTGCAGATGCGGCGCGCGAGGCCGGGCGAGCCGGGCTTCTCGCAGGCCAATTCGATCGGCACGCGGACGTCGTCCGATTTGCGGTCGAACGCGTCGACGTGCAGCGCATAGCGGTCGTTGCCGCCTTCGAGCACCACGCCGCCACTTTTCTCGCTGCTGCCGGTCGCGTAGCCGACATCGGCACGGCCGCCGAAGCCGTTGAGCGGCTCGGTCGGGATGCGGTTGTCGATCACGTTGACGACGCCGCCGACGGCGCTGCCGCCGTACTGCAGCGCGGAAGGGCCGCGCAGCACTTCGATGCGCTCGGTGACCAGCGCATCGACCGGCACCGCGTGGTCGTAGCTCAGCGCGGAAGCGTCGGGTGCTGCGCCGCCGTTCTGCAGGATGCGGATGCGGTCGCCGTCCTGGCCGCGAATGATCGGGCGGCTGGCGTTCGGGCCGAAATAGCTGCTGCTGACGCCGGGCAGGTTGTTCAGCGTCTCGCCGAGCGTCGAATCGGACTTCAGCAGCAGCGCATCGCCCGAAAGCGTGGTGACCGGCGCGATCAGTTCGCCGGCGCCGAGCGGGTTACCGGTGACGGTGACTTCGCCGAGCGTGGGTGCCGCGCCGGAAGTGGTCTGGGCGGACGCTGCCCAGGAAAGCATCGAAAGGACGGCTGCAGCGGCAACCGCGCGGCGGGAGAAATGGGGGTACATGGTGATGACAACTCGTGAATCTTTGAAGGAGCCGGCGCACGCGCACAAGCGCTCGTCTGCGAGAGACGGGCGTTGCGCGGCGAACCGGACGCAGGAAGTTCAGCGAGTTGCAGGCGGGCCGCGTGCATCGAACAGCACGACCCACCGGGCGATGGCTTCGCCCAGGAAATAGTGGAACCGCGCCATCGGCATCGCGATGGGCAGCGCCAGCAAAGGCACGGAAAGCGCAGCCGCGCCGCTGGCGAGCTGGTCGTACAGACGGCAGTCTGCGTCGGTATGGGCGCCGAAAAGCGCTTCGAGGCCGCCGAGCGATTTTGCGGAGACGTGCACCACGGCATCGGCCGCAACCGGCGTTGCGAGCGCCGCAGCCATCGACTGCGGCGTGGCGTGGAGATGCAGCGTCCGGTGCATGAAGCCGAGCGTCGACGCGAGCCACAACGCCAACGCAAGCGCGAAGACGATGAAGGGCGTTGCGCGCGGCAGCCGGAGCATGGGATCAGTGCTTGACGCGCGCC
>JAQGMX010000222.1 GCA_028292145.1 Variovorax sp. | reverse complement strand
GTCGACCATCGACGTCGAAGCGCGTCAGAAGTCCTGAGCCGTAGCGCGTGATCGATCTCGGCATTTCCAAGATCGCGCTGATCGGCGCGGTTGCGCTCATCGTCATCGGACCGGAGAAGCTGCCTCGGGTGGCCCGGATGGTCGGCACGATGCTGGGCAAGGCGCAGCGCTACGTGAACGACGTCAAGGCCGAGGTCAATCGCTCGATGGACCTCGACGAACTCCGCAAGATGAAGGAGACGATGCACAGTGCCGCGCGTGACGTCGAGCAGAGCATCCACACCGGCGCCAGCGATTTCGAGAAGCAGTTCTCGGAAAGCGGGCAGACGCTGTCGGCGTTGGCGGAACCCGATACGCCTTCGTACCCCGTGTACCCGACCTACCGGCATCCGCGCAAGAACTGGCGCCTGAAGCAGGGCGCGACGCCGCAGTGGTACAAGTCGCGCAACGGCGTGCGCACGAAGGCGCTCTCCGGCGCGGCGCGCGTGGCGCGGTTCCGCCCGCACAAGATCGACTAGTCCGGTCTGCCGGGCAAGCCGATCGCGGCACCGGCCTATCGGCATACCCCTCCGTTTCCGCACACCGGCCTCCTTTCCGTTCGCAGCAATTCTCATGGCCGACTCTTCCGATACGAAAAAAGACGACGAACTCGCTGGCACAGAGCAGCCGTTTGTTCAGCACCTCATGGAGCTGCGCGACCGTCTGCTGTACTGCTGCTACGGTCTCGCGGTGGCGGCTGCGCTGCTGGCGTTCTGGCCCGGGCCGAGCGGCCTGATCGACATGATCGCGATGCCGATCCGCGCGCACATGCCGCACGACGCCAAGCTGATCGCGATCGGCGTGTTCTCGCCGTTCTTCGTGCCGCTGAAGGTTCTGGGCATGACGGCGGTGCTGCTGGCGCTGCCGTGGCTGATGTACCAGATCTGGATGTTCGTGGCGCCGGGGCTCTACAGCCACGAGAAGAAGTTCGCGCTGCCGCTGATCCTGTTCGGCAGCCTGCTGGCCTACACCGGCATCGCATTCGTGCAGTTCTTCGTGCTCGACAAGATGTTCGGCTTCATTCAGCGCTTCACGCCCGAATCGGTGGCCGCGACGCCCGACATTTCCTCCTATGTCGAGGCGATCCTGTCGCTCTACATCGCCTTCGGTTGCGCCTTCCAGGTGCCGATCGTGGTGATGCTGCTGGTGCGCTTCGAGATCGTCACGGTCGAGAAGTTGCGCGAGTTTCGTGGCTACTTCGTCGTGCTGTCGTTCGTGGTGGCGGCTGTTCTGACGCCGCCGGACGTGGTTTCGCAGCTCGCGCTGGCGATTCCGATGTGCCTGCTCTACGAAATCGGCATCATCGCCGCGAAATATTTCGTCAAGATCAGCAAGACACCGGAAGAGCCGGGTACGGACATCACACCGAGCTGAGTCGAGCCGAGTCGAGCTGAAGCCAGTTGAACTGGCGTGGCTTGGCGGGCTGGCGCAACGTCGGCGCCGTCCATGACCGTTACTCGATTTCCGCTGGATTGCGCCGCGCCGGGCTCTTTGGCCGCAGGCCCGGATTCACGTTCAGTTCCATCTTGTCGCTGCCTCGCTGCAGCGCGAAGCGTGCGTCGCTGCCGGGCTTGAGGCCTGCGACGGCGGTCAGCAACTCCTGGACGTTGTCGATCTTCTTGTCTTCGACCTGCGTGATGACGTCGCCCGGCCGGATGCCGGCCTTGGCCGCCGGGCCGTTCTGCAGCACGCCGGTGATGATCACGCCCGCATTCGCCTTCACGCCGAAGGTTTCGGCAAGCTCCGGCGACAGGTCGTTCGGCTCGACGCCGATCCAGCCGCGCGTGACCTTGCCTTCGGTCACGATGTCGCTGAGCACCTGCTTGGCCATCGACACCGGAATCGCGAAGCCGATGCCCATGCTGCCGCCCGAGCGCGAGTAGATCGCGGTGTTGATGCCCTCGAGATTGCCGTTCACGTCGACTAGCGCGCCGCCCGAATTGCCGGGATTGATGGCCGCATCGGTCTGGATGAAGTTCTCGAACATGTTGATACCAAGCTGGTTGCGGCCCAGCGCGGAAACGATACCGCTCGTCACCGTCTGCCCGACGCCGAACGGATTGCCGATGGCCAGCACCTGATCGCCGACCTGCAGCGCATCGGAATTGCCCAGCACGATGACCGGCAGTTTGTCGAGATCGATCTTCAGCACCGCGAGATCGGTGTCGGGGTCGGTGCCGATCACCTTGCCGCGTGCATGGCGGCCGTCGTTGAGCGTGACGTCGATTTCATCGGCGCCGTCGACCACATGGTTGTTCGTGAGCACGTAGCCGTCCGCGCTGACGATCACGCCGCTGCCGAGTCCGACCTGCGGCTGGTCGTTGTTCTGGTCGCCGAAGAAGAACTTGAACCACGGGTCGTTGTTGCGCGGATTGCGCTGCGCGGCCTTGCTGGTGTTGATGCTGACGACCGCTGGAGACGCCTTCTTCGCCGCCGCGCTCAGGCTGCCCGACGCGGGATTGCCGGTGATGGCGCCGACGCCGGGCGCCTCGATCACCGACACCAGCCCGCCGAGCGAGGTGCGCCGGTTGAGCAGCTCGGGTTTCAGCGTCGAGACGACGAAGTAGGCCGCAAGCAGAACGGTCACGGTTTGGGCGAAAAGCAGCCAGGTGCGCTTCATGGGGCAGGATTTCATAGTCGGAAAGAGCCTGCAATTGTCCCTGAACGACCCGGGCTCGGGCGAACCTGTCGAGAAGGACAACGCCGCCAGGTTTCGTGCAATTAGGTGCAAACCCTTAAAATCGCGGCCCTTGCAGCCGGCAGCCTTCCAGATCGCCCGGCAAGTTCCCTGTTTTCTTTCCTGGTTTTTCATGACTGCACCCGACTTGGCCCGCCCGGTTTCCGCCGCGCCCGCCCGCAACCTCGACAAGAACGACTACAAGACGCTGGCGCTTTCCGCCCTCGGCGGCACCCTCGAGTTCTACGATTTCGTCATCTACGTGTTCTTCGCGACCGTGCTGGGCGCGCTGTTCTTCCCAGCCGACATGCCCGACTGGCTGCGCCAACTGCAGACCTTCGGCATCTTCGCCGCCGGCTACCTGGCACGTCCGCTCGGCGGCATCGTGATCGCGCACTTCGGCGACATCCTCGGGCGCAAGCGAATGTTCACGCTGTCGATCTTCCTGATGGCGGCGCCGACGCTGGTGATCGGCCTGCTGCCGACCTACGAGACCATCGGCATCGCAGCGCCGCTGCTGCTGCTGGCCATGCGCGTGCTGCAGGGCGCCGCGATCGGCGGCGAAATGCCTGGCGCCTGGGTCTTCGTGGCCGAGCACACGCCGCAGAAGCGCTACGGATTCGCCATCGGCACGCTAACGTCGGGCATCACCGGCGGCATCCTGCTGGGCTCGCTGGTCGCGGTGTTCATCAACACGCACTACACGCCGGCCGAAGTCAGCGGCTTTGCGTGGCGCTGGCCCTTCATCGTGGGCGGGCTGTTCGGCCTGGTGTCGGTGTACCTGCGCCGCTTCCTGCATGAAACGCCGGTGTTCAAGGAGCTGGCCGGCCGCCGCAGCGTCGACCGTGAGCTGCCGCTGAAGACGATCGTGCGCGACCACCGCGGCGCCAGCCTGTTCGTCGGCCTGCTGACCTGGGTGCTTTCGGCGGCGATCGTCGTGGTCGTTCTCTACACGCCGACCTATCTGCAGAAGGTGCATCACATTCCGGCGGCGCTCGCGCTGCAGGCCAACGCCGTCGCCACGCTGATGCTGACGATCGGCTGCGTGATCTTCGGCTGGGCGACCGACCGATTCGGCACTCGCGCGGTGATGCTGTTCGGCTGGGCCGGCCTTCTGGTCACTTCTTACCTTTTCTACACCAGCCTGCCGGGCACGCCGACTTCGCTGGTCTGGCATTACGGGCTGGTCGGCCTGTTTGTCGGCACGATCGCGACGGTGCCGATCGCCGGCGTGCGCGCCTTTCCGGCGCATGTGCGCTTCTCCGGACTTTCTTTCTCGTACAACATGTCGTACGCCATCTTCGGCGGCCTGACGCCGGTGATCCTCACGCTCTGGCTGCAGAAGGACCTGATGGCGCCAGCGCATTACGTCGGCACTCTGGCCGTGGTCGGCTTCCTGCTGGCGCTGCTGCCGATCGCTTCGCGTGGCTATCCGATGCGGGCCGCGCCACAATGAACGGATGAGCACGACCCGCCAAGAACTCCTGCACGCCTTCGACCTCCTTCTCGCGCCTGCGCGCTTCAAGGATTACGGGCCGAACGGCCTGCAGGTGGAAGGCCGCACGACGGTGCGGAAGATCGTGTCGGGGGTCACGGCCAGCCGTGGGCTGATCGAGGCGGCGATCCGTGCCGATGCGGACGCGATCTTCGTGCATCACGGGCTGTTCTGGCGCGGCCAGAGCGGCTGCATCACCGGATGGATGCGTCAGCGGCTGGGGCTGCTGATCGGACACGACATCAATCTTTTCGCCTATCACCTGCCGCTCGATGCGCATCCCGATCTGGGCAACAACGCGCAACTCGGCCTGAAGCTGGGTCTGGTGTCGCATGCGGGCGCCGAAGGGCGTTTCGGCGAGCAGGACCTGGGTTTCATCGGTGGACGCATCGACGGCGACTCGTTCGCCGATGCCGACGCGCTGGCATCGCATGCCGAGCAGGTGCTGGGGCGCCAGGTCACGCTGGTGCCCGGCGGCGGTGCGAAACGGCCGATCCACACCGTTGCCTGGTGCAGCGGCGGTGCGCAGGGCTATTTCGAAGCCGCGATCGCGGCCGGCGCCGATGCCTTCATCACGGGTGAAATCTCCGAACCGCAGGCGCATTACGCGCGCGAGATGGGGGTCGCGTTCCTCGCTTGCGGGCACCACGCAACCGAGCGCTACGGCGCGCCGGCTGCGGCGGCGCATGTCGCGGCGCAGCTGGGGCTGACGCACGAATTCATCGACATCGACAACCCGGCCTGATCCATGAAGCCGATAGCGATCACGATGGGGGATCCGGCCGGCATCGGCCCGGAAATCGTCATCAAGACGTTCCGGGACGCGCCCGACATCTCGCGCGGCTGTTTCGTTGCCGGCGATGTCGAAACGATGCGGCGCGCCAACCGGATGTTGGCCGCACCTGGAAAACTCGCCATGCCGGTCGTCGTGCTGCAAGCGGTCGACGACATGCAGTTTGTGCCGCCGGACTGCGTTCCGGTGCTGCAGGTCATCGAGGCGCCGCAGGATGTGGCGATCGGTCGGGTCAGCGCTGCGGCAGGACGTGCGGCCGGTGGCTGCGTGGAGTGGGCGGCGAGGGCGGCGCTGGCGGGCGAGATTTCAGCCCTGGTCACGGCGCCACTGCACAAGGAAGCGCTCTCGGCGGCCGGCTATCGGTTTCCTGGGCATACCGAGCTGTTGCAGGCCGAAGCCGCTGCCTGGCTGAAATTGCGTATCGCCGAGGTTCCGGTGCGCATGATGCTGGCCAACGACGAGTTGCGTACCGTGCTGGTGAGCATTCACATGTCGTTGCGAGATGCGATAGCCGCCGTGCATCCACAGGGCGTGCTCGATACCATCCGCATTGCGCACCGCGCGCTGGGTACGGCGCTCGGCAGGCCGCCGCGGATCGGCGTCGCAGGACTGAACCCGCACGCGGGGGAGGGCGGGCTGTTCGGGACCGAGGAGCGCGACATCATCGCGCCGGCGATCGCTGCAGCGCAGCGGGAAGGAATCGATGCGCGCGGACCTTATGCGCCCGACACCGTGTTCATGCGTGCACGAGCGACTTCAGCCAAACCGGGCGAATTCGACGTCGTGATCGCGATGTACCACGACCAGGGCCTGATTCCGGTCAAGTATCTGGGCGTCGACAAGGGCGTCAACGTGACGCTCGGGCTGCCGCTGGTGCGCACGAGCCCCGACCACGGCACGGCATTCGACATTGCCGGCACCGGAAAGGCCGATCCCGCCAGCCTGATCGAGGCGATCCGCATGGCGCGGGCGCTGGTGCCCGCGGCCTGATCAGGGGCGCTTGAGACTGTCGCGGATCTCGCGCAGCAGAGCGATGTCTTCCGGCGGCGCAGCCACGGCCGGTGCGGCTTCTTCTTTCTTCCTCAGTCGGTTCACCTGCTTGACCATGATGAAGATGATGAAAGCCAGGATCAGGAAGTTGACCGCGATGGTGATGAAGTTGCCATACGCGAGCACCGGGATGCCGGCTTTCTTGATGTCGGCGACGTTGTTCGCCACGCCCGGCGGCACCGTGCCGAGCACAAAGAACAGGTTGGAGAAATCGAGCTTGCCGAAGACAAGGCTTGCCACCGGCATGATCACGTCGCCGACAAGCGAGTCGACGATCTTGCCGAACGCGGCGCCGATGATCACGCCGACGGCCAGGTCGATGACGTTGCCTTTGATCGCGAACTCGCGAAATTCTTTCAGGACGCTCATGGCGGGGACCTCTCTCCAGGGTTGAAAGTCGGCAGTATAGGAGTGCATCGGATACGGTACGGCAGGCGATTTGCGCCGTCCGGGGCGCGTTGAATCCACTTGTATCGCTCCGCTACAATCGCGCGTTAAACCAGATCCCAGCGACAAGATTGAGGACCCCCATGAGTGACATCCCCGTCGGAGCCCCACGGATCGACAAGAGCAAGCGAACGTGGTTGATTGCCTCCGGCTGTGCAGGCGCTGTGGGTGGCGCAGCAGTAGCGATCCCCTTCGTCAGCACTTTTCAGCCGTCCGAGAAAGCGAAAGCCGCAGGCGCCCCGGTCGAGGTCGACATCGGCGGCATGCAGGTCGGCGAGAAGATCACCGTCGAATGGCGCGGCAAGCCGGTCTGGATCCTCAAGCGCACGCCGGCCCAGGTGGCCGAGCTGCCGAAGCTCGACGGCCAGCTGGCCGATCCCGAATCGAAACGCAATCCCGCCGAGTTCACGCCCGAGTACGCGATGAACACGGGTCGCTCCATCAAGCCAGAGGTGCTGGTGGTCGTCGGCATCTGCACGCACCTGGGTTGCTCGCCGACCGACAAGCTGCAGGCCGGTCCGCAACCGTCGCTGCCCGACAACTGGGAAGGCGGCTTCCTCTGCCCATGCCACGGTTCGACCTTCGACCTGGCCGGCCGCGTCTTCAAGAACAAGCCGGCACCCGACAATCTGCCGGTGCCGCCGCACATGTATCTCACCGATACGCGACTGCTCATCGGCGACGACAAGAAGGCCTGAGGGGACATACGACATGGCTGATTTCCACGAAGTTTCCCCGAATGCGCCCGCCGGCGAGCGACTGCTGAACTGGGTCGACAACCGGTTCCCGCTCAGCAAGCTCTGGAACGAGCAGTGGGGCAATTACTACGCGCCGAAGAATTTCAACTTCTGGTACATCTTCGGTTCGCTGGCGATGCTGGTCCTGGTCATCCAGATCGTGACCGGTATTTTCCTTGTGATGCACTACAAGCCGGATGCGACCCAGGCATTTGCCTCGGTCGAATACATCATGCGCGACGTGCCGTGGGGCTGGCTGATCCGCTACATGCACTCGACAGGCGCTTCGGCATTCTTCGTCGTCGTGTACCTGCACATGTTCCGGGGCCTGATCTACGGCAGCTACCGCAAGCCGCGCGAACTGATCTGGGTCTTCGGCTGCGCGATCTTCCTGTGCCTGATGGCCGAAGCCTTCATGGGCTACCTGCTGCCATGGGGCCAGATGAGCTACTGGGGCGCCCAGGTGATCGTGAACCTGTTCGCGGCGATCCCGTTCATCGGCCCCGACCTGGCGCTGCTGATCCGCGGCGACTACGTGGTCAGTGACGCCACGCTCAACCGTTTCTTCAGCTTCCACGTGATCGCAGTGCCGCTGGTGTTGCTGGGCCTCGTGGTCGCTCACCTGATTGCGCTGCATGAAGTCGGCTCCAACAATCCGGACGGCATCGAGATCAAGGCCAACCGCGGCCCCGACGGTCATCCGGTGGACGGCATTCCTTCGCATCCGTACTACACGGTGCACGACATCCTGGGTGTCGTGACCTTCCTGACGATCTTCTCGGCCGTGATCTTCTTCGCGCCGGAAATGGGCGGCTACTTCCTCGAGTACAACAATTTCATCCCGGCCGATTCGCTCAAGACGCCGAACCACATCGCCCCGGTCTGGTACTTCACGCCGTTCTATTCGATGCTGCGCGCCATCACCAGCGAGATGATGTATGCACTGATCGCCTGCGTGGTGCTTGCCGCGGTCTACGGCGTCTGGAAATCGCGCCTGGCGGTGATCTTCAAGGGCGCGATCGTGATCGCGGCCGTCGGAGCGATCGCGCTGATGCTGTCGATCGATGCGAAGTTCTGGGGCGTGGTCGTCATGGGCGGCGCGGTGATCATCCTGTTCTTCCTGCCGTGGCTCGACCACAGCCCGGTTCGTTCGATCCGCTATCGCCCAAGCTGGAACAAGTATCTCTACGGTGTGTTCGTCATCAACTTCGTCATCCTGGGTTACCTCGGCGTGCAGCCGCCGTCGCCGATTGGCGAGCGCGTGTCGCAGATCGGAACGTTGTTCTACTTCGGATTTTTCCTGCTGATGCCTTGGTGGAGCCGCCTCGGCAACTTCAAGCCGGTGCCGGACCGCGTGACCTTCGCCGCGCATTGAGCTGGAGCACACAAGAATGAAGAAACTCCTCCTCACGCTGATCGCTGCACTCGGCATCGTCGCGGGCACCGCCTCTGTCTCGAATGCGGCTGAAGGCGGCATAGCCTGGGACAAGGCGCCGAACAAGACCAACGACCTGGCGTCGCTGCAGAACGGCGCGAAGCTGTTCGTCAACTATTGCCTGAGCTGCCATTCGGCCGCGTTCATGCGCTACAACCGGCTGCAGGACATCGGCATCTCCGAGCAGCAGATCAAGGAAAACCTTCTGTTCACGACCGACAGGGTCGGCGACACGATGAAGGCCAATATCGATCCGAAGCAGGCCAAGGACTGGTTCGGCGCGAACCCGCCCGACCTCACGCTGGTCGCGCGTTCGCGTTCGGGTCACGGCGGCACGGGTGCCGACTACCTGTACACCTACCTGCGTACCTATTACCGCGACGACACCAAGGCGACCGGCTGGAACAACCAGGCTTTCCCGAGTGTCGGCATGCCGAACGTGCTCTGGGAACTGCAGGGCGAGCGCCGTCCGGTCTACGCGAAAATGGAGCAGCACGGCCACGAGGTCGACGTGTTCAAGGGGTGGGAGCAGGTCAGCCCTGGCAAAATGACGCCCCTTCAGTTCGATCAGTCGGTCGGCGATCTCGTCAACTACCTGCAGTGGATGGCCGAACCGGCGCAAAACACGCGCGTTCGCGTCGGCGTCTGGGTGCTTCTGTTCCTGGTCATGGCGCTGGTCTTCGTCTGGCGGCTCAATGCTTCCTACTGGAAAGACGTCAAGTAGTCGCTTATCGACCGGTATCGCGTGAAGCGGCCGGTCCCTCAGAGTGGGTTGCTTTCGCATCCCACTCTTTTTGATTTTTAGGAGTCTCTCGCCATGATGGTTCTGTATTCAGGTACGACCTGCCCTTTTTCCCACCGCTGCCGCTTCGTGTTGTTCGAGAAAGGCATGGACTTCGAGATTCGTGACGTCGATCTCTACAACAAGCCCGAAGACATCAGCGTGATGAATCCGTACGGCCAGGTGCCGATCCTGGTCGAGCGCGACCTGATCCTGTACGAGTCGAACATCATCAACGAGTACATCGACGAGCGTTTCCCGCATCCGCAACTCATGCCCGGCGACCCGGTCGACCGCGCACGCGTCCGCCTGTTCCTGCTCAACTTCGAGAAGGAACTGTTCGTGCACGTGGCCGCGCTCGAAAACCGTACGGCCAAAGGCAACGACAAGGCGCTCGAAAAAGCCCGTGCGCACATCCGCGACCGCCTCACGCAGCTCGCGCCGGTGTTCCTGAAGAATAAATACATGCTGGGCGACAACTTTTCGATGCTCGATGTCGCCATCGCGCCGCTGCTCTGGCGCCTCGACTATTACGGCATCGATCTCAGCAAGAATGCGGCTCCGTTGCTGAAATACGCCGAACGCATCTTTTCGCGTCCGGCCTATATCGAAGCGCTGACCCCGTCTGAAAAGGTGATGCGCAAATAATCCAGCCTTCTGCTCTCTCGCCAGCCTGCACCTTATGACCGACACGCAACAGCCCACCTCCACACGCCCGTACCTCATCCGGGCGCTGTACGAATGGTGCACGGACAACGGCTTCACGCCCTATGTCGCAGTGCAGGTCGATCACACGGTGCAGGTGCCGCGCGAGTTCGTCAAGAATGGCGAAATCGTGTTGGACATCAGTTTCGGCGCGACCAGTTCGCTCAAGCTGGACAACGAATTCATCGCGTTCAAGGCCCGCTTCGGCGGCATTGCGCGCGAGATCATCGTGCCGATCGGCCGTGTCGTTGCCATCTACGCCAGCGAAAACGGAGAAGGCATGGCCTTCCCGCCCCCGACGGAAGCCGAAGACGGCATTGCCGATGCGGATGAGGAGAACGATCAGGATGCCGCGGCCGGTGCCGCCGAGTCCCCCGCCCTCGCGCTTGCCAAGGAATCTCATCGTTCACCGCTGCGTGATGCATTGCGGGGAGCCGAAGCCGAGGGCAGCAAGGTCTTTCATCTGGTGAGTACCGATTCCGCCTCCGATTCCAAAGATGCAGGCGCCGATACCGGCACCGGTCGCGGTGGCTCCGACGAGCCGCCACGTCCGCCGTCGCCCAACGGTGGCGCCAAGCCGTCGCTCAAGCGCGTCAAGTAGCAAGCTGCGCTCCCGCTAGAATCCACCCCCGTGCCGCTTTAGCTCAGTTGGTAGAGCAACCGCCTTGTAAGCGGTAGGTCGTCAGTTCGATTCCGACAAGCGGCACCATTTCAAAATAAGAACGCAGCCAGCGAGC
>JAQGMX010000216.1 GCA_028292145.1 Variovorax sp. | reverse complement strand
CTTCACGTGCAGGAGCCAGCGGCGACAGCGATCCGGATGCCGCCGAAACCGCACGGCTCGCCACGACGATGCCGCCTGACGAGACGCAGTTGCTCTACAGCCTGTGCCTGCACGGTCGCGGTGAACTGGGCCTGGCGCCCGACGAATACGCTGCGCTGACGATGGTGCTGTTGCGGTTGCTGGCTTTCAAGCCGTCCGGCGCAAAAGCAGCTCCGACCGAAGCACGCCAGCCCGGCCCCACGGAAAAAAAAACTCTGATTGAAGCGCCGGCCGCTGCGCCAGCAGTGGTCGAGGTCCGATCCGCGCCGGTGATTGCGCCGCCCGTGCAACCTCTCGTTGTGCGTGAATCGGCTGTTCCTGCACCCGTCACTGCGCCAGCCGACCAGCCTGCGCAAGCCGCACCGCCTGCGCCCGAGGCGCCAGCCGGCCAGATGCTCGCCATGCAGGTTCGCGTGCAGCCGCCCGCCGGCGCGCGGGCGCTGGGCGCCGTCAACGTGGTTCCTGCTTCGGATCTGCAGATGCCGCCCAGCGAACACGGCGACTTCTGGCATGCCACGGTCACGCAACTGATCGTTGCCGAAGCCATCACCGCGCTGTGCCGCGAACTCGCGCTGCAATCGCAACTCGTCACGCGCGAACTCGATCGATGGTTGCTGCGCGTCGAGCGCGAGACGCTCAATCAGCCGGCAAGCCGCGACAAGTTGCAGGCTGCATTGGCCGTGCTTGGTCATGAGGTCAAAATAACGATCGAGGTCGGCGAGCCCGGCGGCGTTTCGGACAGTCCGGCGCGCCGCAACAAGCTTGCAGCCGACGCCCGTCAGCGCGCCGCCGAGGAAGCCATTCATGCCGACCCGGACGTGCAGTCGATGATGCGCGACTGGGATGCGAAGATCGTCCCGGGCACGCTTCGGCCGACCTGATTCCGCTCAAATCCATCCAAACCTTTCAACTTTTTATCCAGGATCACCCATGTTCAACAAAGGACAACTCGCCGGCCTCATGAAGCAGGCGCAAGCCATGCAGGACAACCTCAAGAAGGCGCAGGACGAACTGGCCACCATCGAGGTCGAAGGCGAATCTGGTGCCGGTCTGGTGAAGGTCGTCATGACCTGCAAGCACGACGTCAAGCGCATCACCATCGATCCGAGTTTGTTGGCCGACGACAAGGACATGCTCGAAGACCTGGTCGCCGCCGCCTTCAACGCAGCCGTGCGCAAGGCCGAGGAAACCAGCGAGCAGAAGCTCGGCAAGCTGACGGCCGGCATGCCCGGACTGCCAGCCGGCATGAAGCTGCCGTTCTGATCGGACCGAATGGCTGATTCAAGCTCGCTCGACGCGCTGATCCAGGCGCTTCGGCGCCTGCCGGGCGTCGGCGTGAAGTCGGCTTCGCGGATGGCTTTTCACTTGCTGCAGCACGACCGCGACGGCACGCAGGTGCTGGCGCGCGCGCTGCAGCAGGCGGCATCGACCGTGCGGCATTGCGAGCGCTGCAACACCTTCACCGAGGCGCCGATCTGCAACGTCTGTCTCGACGATCGCCGTGACGGGACCAAGCTCTGCGTGATCGAGACGCCGGCCGACCAGGCTGCACTGGAGAGAACAGGCGCTTTCCGCGGCTATTACTTCGTGCTGATGGGACGCCTGAGTCCGCTCGATGGCATCGGTCCGCTCGACATCGGTCTGCAGAAGCTGTTCGACCGTGCGCTCGACGGCAGGGTGACCGAGGTGATTCTCGCGACCAATTTCACGGCCGAAGGCGAAGCGACGGCGCACGTCATCGGCGAGACGCTGAAGCAGCGCGGGCTGACCGTCACGCGTCTCGCGCGCGGCGTGCCGGCGGGCAGCGAACTCGAATACGTCGATCTCGGCACCATCGCACATGCGCTGGTGGACCGCCGTTGAGTTGAACGAAACGACAGGAGCCGCGCCATGCACATTCCTTCCCTGACCCTCGCCTATTGGTGCGTGCTGATCGCCGCCTTGTTGCCTTATATCTGCGCGTACATCGCAAAAGCGGGCGCATTCGGCGGACGCGACAACCAGAAGCCGCGCGACTGGGCGGCGCAGCAAACCGGCTGGCGAGCCCGCGCCATCGCAGCGCAGACCAACTGCTTCGAAGGGCTGCCGTTCTTCATCGGCGCCGTGATCATTGCGCACCAGCTCGGCGCGAACCAGGGGCGCATCGATCTGCTTGCAGCGGCTTATGTGGTGTTCCGGCTCGCGTTCATCGCGCTGTATATCAGTGGCTTCGGAGCAGCCCGCAGCGCGGTCTTCGCACTCGGACTTTTCACGAACATCGCCCTCCTGTTCGCCGGCCGATAGATACTTTCTTCGTCCCGTGAAAACCCGCACGGGATGTTCCCGATGCTCCGGGTTTGGGGCTCGCCTAAGCTCGTCTTGTCACTAAAACAAGATCGATTACAGGGAGCCCGCGAATGCTTAAACGCCGCACTTTCACTTCTGTTGCTGCTGCAATGGGCATCGCCGCCATTGCAGCGCCTCACGTCTGGGCGCAACAGGCCAAACTCGAGAAATCACGCATCTCGATCGCCGTAGGCGGCAAGGCGGCGTTCTATTACCTGCCACTCACGATCGCGGAGCAACTGGGCTATTTCAAGGCCGAAGGACTGGAAGTCGAGATTTCCGACTTTGCCGGCGGCGCACGCGCGCTGCAGGCGGTGGTTGGCGGCTCGGCCGACGTGTGCTCGGGCGCCTATGAGCACACATTGAATCTTCAAGCCAAGAACCAGGTGTTCCAGGCTTTCGTGATGCAGGGCAGGGCACCGCAGATCGCTTTCGGCGTTTCGACGAAGACGATGCCGGGCTACGCCGGGGT
>JAQGMX010000197.1 GCA_028292145.1 Variovorax sp. | reverse complement strand
TCGAGCGGCCGCAGCGCGATGCCCTGGTGCACGACGTTGGCGCCTTCGTTGACCATCGCGGCCATGTAGCGGCGCACGATTTCTTCTTCGGTGAAGGCGCGCGGCACGATGCCCGCGCGCTCGCGTTCGGCGTCGACGATGGCCAGCACTTCGGGGTCGGGCTGGCCGGTGCGGGCGCCTTCGGGATACAGGTAATAGCCGCGCTGCGTCTTCTGGCCGAACCAGCCGCGCTCGCAGAGACGGTCTGCGATCTGCACGTAGCGCGCCTTCGGGTCGCGCGTGGCCGACTTGCGTTTGCGCGTCGCCCAGCCGATGTCGCCGCCGGCCAGGTCGGACACCTGGAACGGACCCATCGGATAGCCGAAGTTGCGCAGCGCCGCGTCGATCTCGTAGGGCGAGGCGCCGTCTTCCATCATGTGGTCGGCGGCCTGGCGGTAAACGGCGAGGATGCGGTTGCCGATGAAGCCGTCACAAACGCCGGCGCGCACGGGCACCTTCTTCAGTTTCTTCGCCAGCTCGAAACCGGTCGCGACCACGTCGGCGCTGACCTTCGCCGGCACCACGATCTCCAGCAGCTTCATGATGTTGGCCGGCGAGAAGAAGTGCAGGCCGAGCACGTCGCCGGGACGCGAGATGCTCGCTGCGATCTCGTCGATGTCGAGATACGACGTGTTGGTCGCGAGCACGGCGCCCTGCTTGCAGACGCGGTCGAGTTCGGCGAAGACGGCCTTCTTGACGCCCATCTCCTCAAACACCGCCTCGACCACGATGTCGACCGAAGCCAGCGCGTCGTACGAGGTGGCGCCGGTGAAGCGCGCGATCACCGCGTCCTTGGCTTCGGGCGTCAGGCGCCCCTTCTTGACGAGGCCGTCGTACACCTTCTCGACATGCGCACGACCGCGCGCAAGGCTGGGCTCGTCGCGCTCGATCATGGTCACCGGCAGGCCGGCATCGAGCATCGCCACTGCGATGCCCGCGCCCATCGTGCCGCCGCCGACGATGCCGGCGGACGCCAGCGCGCGCGGCTTGGCGGCCTTGGTTTCGGGCGCCTTCAGCACTTCGCGTTCGGCGAAAAAGGCGTGGATCAGGCCGGCGCGCTGCGGGCTGTCCATGCACTGCAGGAACAGCTTGCGCTCCAGCGCCATGCCTTCGTCGAACGCCAGCGTGAGCGGGCCTTCGACAGCTTCGATGATTTTCATCGGCGAAAAGAGACCGCGGCTTTTCTTGGCGGTGTCGGCGCGCGCGGCTTCGAGTGCCGCGCGGCTGGCGTCGACATCGGCAAGCGCGGTGGCTTCGCGCGTGCGGCGCACCGGGGCCTTGGCTGCGACCAGCTCTTCGGCGTAGGCGATGCCGTCTGCGAGCGCGTCGGCACCTTCGCCCAGCTTGTCGACCAGGCCGAGCGACAGCGCTTCTTTCGCGCCGACATGGCGACCGCTCAGCATCAGCTCCAGCGCGGCCTTCACGCCGATCAGGCGCGGCGTGCGTTGCGTGCCGCCCGCGCCGGGCAGCAGGCCGAGCGTGACTTCGGGCAGACCCAGCTTCGCGGACGGCGCGGCCAGGCGGTAATGCGCCGACAGCGCGACTTCCAGGCCGCCACCAAGTGCAGCACCGTGAATGGCGACGATCACCGGCTTGCTGCAGTTCTCGATCCGCAGGCAGACATCGGGCAACGAAGGCGGCTGCGGCGTCTGGCCGAACTCGCGGATGTCCGCGCCGGCGATGAAATTGCGGCCGGCGCCGACGATCAGCACCGCAGCGGCGTTGTCGTCCGCATCGGCGGCTTCGATGGCGGCGACAAGGCCGCGCCGGACATCGACACCCAGCGCATTGACGGGTGGGTTGTCGATCGTGACCACGAACACGCCACCGTGCTGGCGTGGTGGCTGGAACGTGACGGGACCATCGGACCCGCGAACGGGGGTGGCGTCTGTGGCCATGAGTTTGTCTCCATTTCTTCTACAACCCAGCATTCTTGAGCCGTGACGGCGCTTTGACAATTGCACAGCCTGTTGACAGACTGTCAAAGAATTTTTGACACAATTGGCGGATGGACATTTCTTCGCTGACGCTGCTCGTCGAAATCCTCGATGCCGGCAACCTGAGCGCCGCCGCGCGCCGCCTCAAGATGAGCCGCGCCAACGTCAGCTACCACTTGAACCAGCTCGAACGCTCGGTCGGCGCGCAGTTGGTCCGCCGCACCACGCGGCGTGCCGAGGCGACCGAGATCGGGCTGCGCCTGTATCAACACGGCGTTGCGATCCAGAGCGAGTTGCTCGCCGCGCGCGAATCGGTCACGACGCTCGGCGAAGGCCTGCAGGGCCGCGTGCGCCTGAGCGTGCCCAGCGGCTACGGCCAGCTCGTGATGGCCGATTGGCTGATCGACTTCAAGCGCCTGTACCCGAAGATCGTGCTCGACGTGCTGTTCGAGAACCGAATCGCCGACCTGCTGCGGGAGGAAGTCGACATTGCGATCCGCGTGATGCCCGAGCCGCCGCAGAACCTGGTCGCGCGCGACCTCGGCCCGGTGCGCTACGTCGCCTGTGCATCGCGCGCCTATGCGCAGGCGCAGACGCTGCCGACGCAACTCGACGAACTGCACCGCGCACCGGTCGTGACGGCCGCGGTCATCGGAAGGCAGTTGCGGGTGTCGGCGTATCAGGGCGAGACGCGCCGCGAAGTGGTTCTGGAGCCGACGCTGATTTCCGAGAACTTCCTGTTCCTGCGCCAGGCCATCCTTGCCGGGCTCGGGATCGGGCTGGTGCCGGATTACGTGGTGAACGACGACATCCAGCGCGGGGACATCGTGACCACCCTGGACGACTGGCGCCTGTCGATCTTCGGCACGCAGATGTACATGCTGTACATGCCGAACCGGCTGCACATGGGAGCAATCCGGACCTTCATCGACTTCATGCTGGAGCGGGTACGGGCCGCGTGAGTGCCGGCGATCGAATTTGCACCTACGATGCCTGCCATTTTGAAAACCAAGGCCCAGGCACCCATGACTTCAACTTCTTCCAATCCGAGTTCCTTCAAGCCGTTTTCCCGTCTGATCGACGGCGTCGAAAACTTCCGCAGCAAACATTTCAATGAAAATCGCGAGCTGTTCCAGCAACTCGCAACGCAGCAGCAGCCGAAAACGCTCTTCATCTGTTGCGCCGACAGCCGCGTCGTGCCAGAGCTGATGACGCAGACCGACCCCGGTGAGCTGTTCCTCTGCCGGAACATCGGCAACGTCGTACCCGCCTACGGCGAAATGATGGGCGGCGTCTCGGCGGTCGTCGAGTACGCCTGCACGGCGCTCGAAGTGACCGACGTGGTGGTCTGCGGCCATTCGGACTGCGGCGCGATGAAGGCGCTGCTCAATCCGAACGATCCGGTGTTGCAGAAGATGCCGACGGTCGCCTCCTGGCTTCGCAACGCCGAGGCCGCGCGCAGCGTCGTCGAAGCCACGCTTCCCGACCTGAAAGGCGCCGACAAGGTGGCGGCGCTGGTGGTGCAGAACGTGCGCACCCAGCTGGGCCATCTACGCACCCATCCTGCGGTTGCCGCGCGACTCGCCACACATCAACTGACGTTGCACGGCTGGGTGTACGACATCGAATCCGGCGACGTGCGGGCCGTCGACGAGATTAGCGGCGAACTGCGCCCCCTGCGCAACATTCCGGACGCACTGGACACATCGGACAGCGCCACGAAATGATCGTTCAGCGCAGCTTGAACGTGCGGCGGCTGCTGTCGGCCGTCGGGCCGCAATTGCTTGTCCTTTTGATCTACGACATCGCGGTCACGTATGTGTATGTGGCCGAAGGCTGGACGCGCATCGGACAGGACAACCTGCCGTTGCCGCTGGTGGGTACCGCCGTCGCACTCGTCGTGACCCTGCGCAACAACGCCGCCTACGCGCGCTGGCAAGAAGGCCGCTTGCTGTGGGGCCAGATCGTCAACGATTCGCGCAGTTTCGTTCGCGGCCTGATCGCGATGACGCGCGACACGCAGCTTCAGGTCCGCCTGACGCGGCATCAGGTCGCCTACACCCAGGCACTGCGCCTGCACCTGCTGCGCGTGCAGCCGTGGGACGACATCCAGCGCCTGCTGCCGCCCGAAACGGTGGACCGTGTCCGCGGACTGGCGAACGTGCCGCTGGCGCTGCAGACAGATATCGCGGATCGCCTGGGCGATGCGCGGGATGCCGGTCTCATCGATGCGATCAGCCTGGCTGCGCTCAACGGCAGTTTGTCTGCGCTCGCCAGCGCGCAGGGCGGCCTGGAGCGGATCAAGAACACGCCGCTGCCGAGGCAGTACAGCCAGTTTCCGCGGATTTTTGTGCGTGTCTTCTGCTTGCTGCTACCGCTCGGGCTGGTGCATGACCTCGGCTACCTGACGCCGCTGGGTTCGGCGCTGGTGGGGTTCATGTTCCTGGCGCTCGATCAGGTCGGCATCGACCTGGAAGATCCGTTCGAGGGGAAATTGCACGACGTGCCGATGCAGGCGATCACGCGCGCGATCGAACTCGATCTGCATCAGATGATCGGGCATCGGTCGAATCCGCCGCCTGTGGAGATGAAGGATGGGGTGTTGAATTGACCTGACGCAAAAACGCCCCAGAACCCGAAAAGGGCGCTGGGGCGCATGAATGCTGGTGGCCTGGGTCGGAATCGAACCAACGACACGCGGATTTTCAATCCGCTGCTCTACCAACTGAGCTACCGGGCCATTGCACTTAACAGTGCAGCCAATGATTATACAGCGCTTCGACGCCCTCGCGACAAATCCACACCAAGTTGCTTGAGTTTTCGATAGAGATGCGTCCGCTCGAGCCCGGTCTTCTCTGCCACGCGAGTCATCGATCCATTCTCCATCGCCAGATGAAACTCGAAATACGCCTTCTCGAATCCGTCGCGCGCATCGCGCAGTGGACGGTCTAGATCGAAGCTCTGGCGTGACTGCGGCCCCGGATCGGGCGCCGCAGCGACCAGCAGCGGCGCCGCCATCAAGGCGTTCTCGCTGCCGTTCGTCGTGACGATCGCTGCGAAGCCGGTTGCGGCCGGCACGACGCTGGCTGCGGCACGGCGGGCGCTCTCGCGAGCGAGCCCCTGCTCGACCGCCTTGAGCAGTTTCTGCAGCGTGATGGGTTTTTCGAGAAACGCGAACGCACCGATGCGGGTGGCGTCGACGGCGGTGTCGATGGTGGCGTGGCCGCTCATCATGATCACAGGCATGCTGAGCAGGCCGGCTGCCGACCACTCCTTCAGCAGCGTGACGCCATCGGTGTCGGGCATCCAGATGTCGAGCAGCACCAGATCGGGTCTGGCGCGCTGACGCGCTGCACGCGCTTCGGCTGCGTTTTCGGCGAGTTCCACATGGTGGCCTTCGTCGTTGAGAATTTCGAAAAGCAGGTCACGGATGCCCAGCTCGTCATCTACCACGAGGATGTTTGCCATGAAAGCTGTTGCTGGCTACCCGGGGCGCCAACGTCGTCGTTGCGTGCGCTCAGGCGGCGGATGGTTTGGAATCTTCTACGTGAGCGACCGCTCCCAGCGGCTCGCTTGCCAGCGCGAATGATAACGAGACTTGAGCACCCACTACAACGCCGTCGACCAGGCGGTTTGAAAGCTCGATCCGCGCGCCGTGTTCGTCGGCGATTTTCTTGACGACGGCCAGACCGAGACCGGTGCCTTTCGTCTTGGTCGTGACGTACGGTTCGAAGGCGCGTTTGAGGATGTTTTCCGCAAAGCCCGGGCCGCTGTCCTGCACAGTCAGGCGCGCGCGCTGGCCCGAATCGCCCAGGCGCGTGCGCACCACGACTTCGCCGACGCGACCGGTGCTCGCGGCTCCCGATTCGGCCGCATCCTGCGCGTTCTGCAGCAGGTTGTGGATGACCTGCCGGATCTGCTGCGCGTCACCTCGGACCGGTGGGCAACGATCGTCCAGCTCGCAGCGCAACGTGATCGGCATGCTGTCCGCGCTGTAGAGATGCAGCACGTCGTTGACCAGCGCATTGAGATCGACCGGCTTCAGGTCTGCGGCCG
>JAQGMX010000165.1 GCA_028292145.1 Variovorax sp. | reverse complement strand
CACCACCGCAAAGCCGGCGGCGCCCAGGTCGACGCCGACAAGCGTCGGCAGCTTCGACGCATCGCTGCGCAAGGCGCTTTCGATGACCGGCGCCGGCTGAGACTGCGCTTCGAGCCGGGAAACCGTCACGGGAGCACCGAAAGACGCAGCCGACGGATTTGCTGTCCAGGCGGCGAGCTTGGCTTCGCCTTCGGCTTTGGCCAGCGCCGCAGACCGCTCGTTCACCAGTTGCGCGCGGACCTTGTCCTTGATTTCGGCCAGCGGCACGGTACGGGCAGGCGCGTATTGCGCAATGCGACCTGCAGCCAATTGGTTCGGTCCGATCTCGATGGCTTCTGTGTTCTGTTTGCGTTGCAACGATTCGGGCGCGAACAGGGCATTCAGGAAGTTTCGGCTGGCAAGCGCACCCGTTGCGCCGGGCGCCGGTGTACGCGCGACGTTGGTCGCCTTTTGGATCGTCAGCTTCAATTTGTCGGCCGCAGGCTGAAGGCTGTCGGGTTGTTGATAGACCGCGTCCGTGAACGTTTCAGCCGCCTTTGCAAATTCCTGGGTCGCCTGCTGGCCGCGAACATCGTTCTCGATCGTGGCGCGCACCTGCTCGAAAGGCTGAACGACGCCTGGCTTGATGTCGTTCAGCTGGATGATGTGATAGCCGAATTCGCTTTCGACCACATCGCTGATATCGCCCTTCTTCAAGCCGAACATCGCGTCGTCGAAAGACTTGACCATGGCTCCGCGGGTCACGAAATCGAGATCGCCGCCCTTTTCGGCCGAACCGGGATCCTGTGAATTCTTGCGCGCGACGGCTGCAAAGGTCGCCGGTGCCTTGCGGACTTCGGCCAGCAACTCGACGGCCTTGGCGCGTGCCTTCGCACGATCGGCCGCTGGAGCGTCCGTGGGCGCCGTGATCAGGATGTGGCTGGCACGCCGTTCTTCAGGCGTACCGAAGCGGGCGCGGTTCTGCTCGTAATAAGAACGCAGGTCGGCGTCGCTGACGGTGATGTTCTTCTTGGCTGCTTCCAGGTCGAGCACCAGGTAATCGACACTGGCCTGCTCGGGCGCCTGAAATTTCCCCTCGTTGCTCTTGTAGTAAGCCTCGATGTCGGCGTCGGTAACAGCCACCTTCGCGGCGAACGCGGCCGGCTCGAAGCGCGCGACCTGGATTTCGCGGCGATCGTAGAACGCATCCAGTGCGACCTTGGCTTGTGCGGGCGTGGCGAAAGCGGTGCCCGAAACACCCAGAAGCACCTGCTGCGTGGCCAGCTGGGCGCGCACCGATGCTTCATACTGCTCCGGCGTGCGTCCGGTGGCCAGCATGAAGCGCTGGCGGTCGAACTTGCCGTCCGGCGTACGGAACGCTGCCAAGCCGGTGTCTTCCGCAAACATGCGGGCAAGCCGCTCTTCCGAAACGTTCATGTGGGCTTTTGCAGAAGCCGCCGCGAGGACGCGGTCGTGTACGAGGCGCTCCAGCGTCGCATAGCGGGCGGCATCGCTGTCGAGCAACGCAGCATCGACGCTGGGCATCTGGCTGCGGATGCGTTCGACTTCGTTGCGATGCTGGGCATCCCACTCGGGCCGGGTGATGTCCTGACCGTCGACGCGAGCGACCTTCTCGCCCTTTGCATCGCCCTGATACCGGTCCACGCCGAACAGCACGAACGACGGAATGATCAGCAAGAACAAGAGTCCCATGACCACCTTGGTGTGCTTGCGGAAAAATTCAAACATGCTGGGACACTCTCTCTGTGACGACGGCGGGATACAAACAGAAAAGGCGAACACGTGTTCGCCTTTTTGTCGGGGTGGTGGGTGCTGAGGGGCTCGAACCCCCGACCTACGCCGTGTAAAGGCGCCGCTCTACCAACTGAGCTAAGCACCCCCGAAGGAAACGGAAATTCAGTTCAGCGCGTCTTTGAGCGCCTTGCCTGGACGGAACTTCGGAATCTTGGCAGCCTTGATTTTAATCGCCTCGCCGGTACGCGGATTCCGGCCGGTGCGTGCGGCGCGCTTTCCGACCGCAAATGTACCGAAACCGACGAGCGACACCGAATTGCCCTTCTTGAGCGTGGTGCGAATAGCGCCGATGGTGGACTCGAGCGCGCGCGTGGCGGCTGCTTTGGAAATATCGGCGTTCTTCGCGATGTGCTCAATCAGTTCGGTCTTGTTCACAAGGGCCTCATAGGGAAAGGTTGATCGATGGTCGTCAGGCCATGGCCGAGCCCATGATGGGACGTGCGGCGCAAGGGAAAGGATGACAGTTCTGACGTGTCGGCAGCAGGCTGCCGACGATGATTACAACCACTGGTCTACGGGGTGTCAACAAGACGCCTCTTTCGCGCAACCCAGCGGGGAGCGCGATTTTAGGGGTGTTTCGCGAACCCGGTTTTCAGAGCGCCTCTGCGATCGCGCGTCCGAGGTCGGATGTAGACGCCGTGCCGCCGATATCGGGCGTGCGCGGCGCACCGCTCTTCGGTGCGAGCACCTTCTCGATCGTCGACAGGATCGCGTCGTGCGCGTCCTTGTGGCCGAGAAACTCCAGCATCATCGCGCCGCACCAGATCTGACCGATCGGGTTGGCGATGCCCTTGCCGGCGATGTCGGGCGCGGAACCGTGCACCGGCTCGAAAAGCGACGGCGTGGTGCGTTCGGGGTTCAGGTTGGCGCTCGGCGCGATGCCGATGGTGCCGGTGCAGGCCGGGCCGAGGTCCGACAGGATGTCGCCGAACAGGTTGCTCGCCACCACCACGTCGAAGAAATCGGGACGCTGCACGAAATGCGCGGTCAGGATGTCGATGTGGAACTTGTCGAGCGTGATGCCCGGATAGTTCTTGGCCATTTCCACGACACGTTCGTCCCAGTACGGCATCGTGATCG
>JAQGMX010000164.1 GCA_028292145.1 Variovorax sp. | reverse complement strand
CGCATCGTCGATGCCCAGTCGAAGCTGAACGTGCTGAACCTCGTGAGCGGCGGAAAGCCTCTGCCGGCAGCCGTGGCTGCGTTCACCAAGCTGTTCACCATGCTCGGCCTGCCGCCGCAGGAGCTTTCTGCAATGATCGCCAGCCTCCAGCGCGCGCTGCCGGTCCAGTCGACGATCACCAATACGACGACTACCACCACGACCACGACGGGAACTGCGACGGGAACCGCGACCGCGACGTCCACGGCGACGACCTCGGTCGAAAGAAGCAGTGCCACCGCCCCATCGGCCGACGCGCCGCTGCTGCCGCAGCAGGTGTCGCAGCTCGTGTGGCTGGGCCTCTCGAGCTCGACGGTGAAGGCGCTGGAGCCCTATGTCACGATCCTGCCGGTCGCGACGCCGATCAACATCAACACCGCAGGGCCGGAAGTTCTCTTTGCCAGCATGCCGAAGCTCGACATGGCGGGCGCGCAGCGGGTGGTTTCGTTGCGTGCACGCGGACCTTTTCAGAATCCAGGACAGATGACCGACTCCGTCTCGAACGCGCAGATCGTCGACGGCCAGCAGAGCGTCACCACCGACTACTTCGAGATTCTCGGCAAGCTGCGGCTCGACCGCACCTGGGTCGAAGAACGGTCTTTGGTACAGCGAAAAGGCATGGACGTCACCATCCTTTGGCGCGAACGTGGTGCGGGAACGACAATTTCTCCGCTCCGACCGTGACCGCGACGTGCTGTTACGTTATTCGGTTAAAAGACCTTTTGGAGCGACGCACCGGGCATTCTTAGCTATCGAATTGATAGCATCCGGCGTCGGCCCGCTCCTACAATAAAGTTTCCCGCTGTGGTCTTTAGCATTCTTTTCACTCTCCCCGCCTGCGCCCAGGCCCGTCCCGATTCATGTCGATGCTGCTCGTAACCCTTCCGCTCCCGCCGGCTTCCGCCAGCGGCGAGTACGGCTGGACGCTCTGGTCGGCCGACGGCACGCTGCGGTCGAGCGGCAACGCGCGCCTCCAGCTGCTTCCCGCCGGCGAGGAAATCACACTGGCCGTGCCGGCCGCCGCGCTGTCGTGGCACCAGGTCACGTTGCCGCAAGGCAGCATGGGCGGCGCGGTGCGTTTGCGCTCGGTCCTCAACGGCCTGCTCGAAGACCGCGTGCTCGACGAACCCGAGATGCTGCACTTCGCGCTGGCGCCCGACGCCGCCGTCGGCAGGCCGGGCTGGGTCGCGGCATGCAACCGCATCTGGCTCCGCTCGGCCGTCCAGGCTTTCGAAGCCGCCGGTCGCCGCGTCGGCCGCATCGTCCCCGAATTCGTTCCTGCTGCGCCCGACGCACCGATGTCCCTGTTCGCCACCGGCGAGCCTGCCGATGCGCAGATCACCGTTTGCGATGCCGGCGGCGTGCTGACGCTGCCGCTCGACACGGGCGGCGTGGCGGCGCTCGGGCTGCTGCCCGACGACACCGTGGCGCAGGCCGAGCCGGCTGTCGCCGCGATCGCCGAAGATCTTCTGCAGCGGCAGATGCCGATCGTGCTGCCGGCCGAGCGCTGGCTGCAGGCCACGCGCTCCGACTGGGATCTGGCGCAGTTCGGCCTGGCGTCGACCGGCCGTGCGCGCGCCGGCAAGAAGGCGACGGCGCTGCTGCAATCGCTGTGGCTCGCGCCGCAGTGGCGCGCTGCCCGCTGGGGCGTGGCGGTTTTGCTGCTGGCGCAACTGATCGGCGTGAATGCCTGGGCCTGGAAAGAGCAGCGCGCGCTGGAAGCCAAGCGCGCGTCCATCGGCGCGATCCTGGTGCAGACCTTCCCGACCGTGAAACCCTACGAGCCGCAACTGCAGATGGTGCGCGAGGTCGCGATCCTGCAGCAGGCGACCGGCGGGGTCGCGCCGAGCGATCTCGAACCCATGCTCGGCGCGCTGGCGGTGAGCCTGCCGCCCGGCCGCACGCCGTCGGCGATCGATTACAGCGGCGGTCAGTTGCGTCTGCGCGGCCTCGGGCTCGCCATGTCGGACATGAGCGGCATCTCGACCGCGATGGCGGCGCGCGGCTACGGTGTGCGCAGCGAAGGCGACCTGTTGCTGGTGCAGGCGGAGGCCCCGCGATGAGCACGACCACACGCACCAACATGCGCCAGAACGCGCAACCGACGACGGCGGGTAGCCTGCGCGCACGCTGGAACGCCTGGTGGAAAGACCTCGGCGCCCGCGAGCGGCAGCTGGTCATGGCGGCCGGCGCGCTGGTAATCCTGGCGCTGCTCTGGTGGGTCTGCCTGGCGCCGGCGTTGCGCACGCTCGCCAGCGCGCCGGCTGCGCATGCCCAACTCGACGTCCAGCTCCAGCAGATGGTCACGCTGCAGGCACAGGCCCGCGCGCTGCAGGCGCAACCGCGCGTCAACCGCGATGATGCGCTCCGTTCGCTGGAGAGCACCGTCAAGCAAGGGCTCGGCGCGAACGCGCAGATGCAGGTGGCCGGCGGCAGCGCCGGCGACGGCGTGCTGGTCACGCTCGGCGGCACGCCGCCGGACGCGCTGGTGCAGTGGCTGTCGCAAGCGCGCAGCAATGCGCGCGCGGTGCCGCGCGAGGTTCATCTGACGCGGTCGCAGGTCAGCGTGGCGAGGCCGATCGCCTTCACGCCCGCCAGCACACCCGGCGCGATGCCCGGCACCGTGCCGGCGCCTGCCGCCGCCGCATCCGGCCCGACGCGCGCGCGCTGGGACGGCACGCTGGTGATGAGCCTGCCGGCCCCTCGCTGAGCCGATGGTCACCCACAACGCCTTCCGCCCTCCCCGGCCGGCCTCCCACGGCTGGCGCTGGGCGTTGCTCGGCGGGATTTTGGGCGGATTGCTGGCGCTGTCGGTCTTCGCACCTGCGCGGTGGCTGGCTTCCGGGCTGGCAAGCGCGACCGGCGGCCGACTGCAGCTGGTCAACGCGCGCGGCACGGTCTGGAACGGCACCTCGGGCGTCGTTTTCTCCAGCGGTGCGGCGGGCGCCGAATCGATTTCTTTGCCCGGCGCGCTGGCCTGGACACTGCGTCCCGGCTGGGGCACGGTGAACGCATCGCTCGACCTGCCCTGCTGCGCCGCCCAACCGCTGCTGCTCAAGGCCCGTCCGCAGGTCGACGGCGTCCAGCTCGACTGGGGCGACGGCCGCTCGCGCTGGCCGGCCGCCATGCTCACCGGCTTCGGCGCACCCTGGAACACCCTCAAACCCGAAGGCACGCTCGAACTCTCGACGCAGGCCTTCACGATGCGCATACAACGCGCGCAACTGGCATTGGCCGGCCGCGCCACGCTCGACGCGACCGAAATCTCGTCGAGCCTCTCCACGCTGCGCCCTATGGGCAGCTACAGAGTCACGATCGAAGGCGGCCCTGCGCCGACCCTGCTCCTCACCACCCTCGAAGGCAGCCTGCAACTCAACGGCAACGGCCGCTGGAACGGCCGGGCCATGCGCTTCGACGGTGAAGCCAGCGCGGCGCCGGGACGCGAAGACGCGCTTTCGAATTTATTGAACATCATTGGGCGACGCGACGGCGCGCGCTCGCTCATCACACTGGGTTGACCATGAAGCACCTGTCTTCTCACGGCGTCCGTCTCGGCATTGCCGCCCTCGCGGCGCAACTGCTCATGACGACCTGCCTGCCTGCCGCACTCGCACAAGACGGCGCACCGCGTCGCGGCGAGCCGATCACGCTCAATTTCGCCAATGCCGAGATCGAATCGGTGGCGCGCACGATGGCCGTCATCACCGGTCGCGACGTGGTCGTCGATCCGCGCGTCAAGGGCACGATCAACCTCACGACCGACCGCGCCATCGCGCCGGCAGCCGCCTTCAACCAGTTCGCTGCCGCGCTGCGGCTGCAGGGCTTCGCCATCGTGCAGGCCGACGGTCTCTACAAGATCGTGCCCGAGGCCGATGCCAAGCTGCAGAGCAGCACCGTCGCCACCTCGACCAGCGGCATGGCGGCCCTGAGCGGCAACCAGATCGTCACGCAGGTCTTCAAGCTGAATTACGAGTCGGCCAACAACCTGTTGCCGGTGCTGCGCCCGCTGATCGCGCCCAACAACACCATCAACGTGAACCCCGGCAACAACTCGTTGGTGATCACCGACTATGCCGAGAACATGCGCCGGCTGGCCCGCATCGTCGCCTCGCTCGACGTACCGAACGCGTCGGACATCGAGGTGATTCCGCTCAAGCATTCGATCGCCAACGACATGGTTCCGCTGATCACGCGCCTGCTCGACGGCGGTTCCAGCACCGGCGCCGGCGGCGTCGCGGGCGGCGGCGTGCCCGGCGCGGTCGATTCGACGTTCCGCACCGCGCTGCTGGCCGACACGCGCAGCAACTCGCTGATCCTGCGCGCTGCCAATCCGGCGCGCGCGCAACTGGTCCGCACGCTGGTCGACAAGCTCGACCGGCCGCCGATCGAGGGCGAGAACGGCGCGTCCGGCAACATCTACGTCGTTTACCTGAAGAACGCCGACGCGACCAAGCTGGCGACCACGCTGCGCGCCGCGATTTCGAACGAAGCGCGTGGTATTTCGACGACCGGCGGGCTCGCAGGCGGCGCCGGTACCGGCACGGGCGCCAACCAGAACCAGCAGCAGAACAACAACGCGAGCGGCCAGAACAGTTCGGCCGCCACCGCGCCGCTGAACAACAACAACGCCATCTCCACCGGCGGCCAGATCCAGGCCGACCCGACCACCAACTCGCTCATCATCACCGCCGCCGAGCCGCAATACCGGCAGATCCGCGCCGTGATCGACCGGCTCGACGGCCGGCGTGCGCAGGTGATGGTCGAGAGCCTGATCATCGAAGTCAACGCCGACAAGGCCGCCGAATTCGGCGTGCAGTGGCAGACCGCCATCGGCGGCACCGGCGCGGTCGGCAACAACTCCAGCCTCGCCGGGACGAACATCTTCAATCTGGCGGCGGGAACGTCGTCCACGGGCGTCGCGGCGCAGCCTTCGAGCGGCTTCAACATCGGGTTGGGCACCACCATCGGCGGCGTGAGCGCGCTCGGGCTGGTGGCGCGGTTGCTGCAGAGCAACGGCGAAGGCAACGTGCTTTCGACGCCCAACCTGCTGACGCTCGACAACGAGGAAGCCAAGATCGTGATCGGCCAGAACGTGCCCTTCGTGACCGGCCAGTACACCAACACCGGCAGCAGCAGCACCGCGGTGAGCCCGTTCCAGACCATCGAGCGCAAGGACGTCGGCCTGACGCTGCGGGTCAAGCCGCAGATCAGCGAGAACGGCACGGTGAAGATGCAGATCTTCCAGGAGGTGTCGAGCGTGGTGCAGTCGACCGTGAACAATTCCAACGGCCCGACGACCAGCAAGCGTTCGATCGAATCGAACGTGCTGGTGAACGACGGCAGCATCATCGTCATCGGCGGCCTGCTGCAGGACCAGTACTCGCGCAGCGACGAAAAGGTGCCTGTGCTCGGCGACGTGCCGATCCTGGGCAACCTGTTCAAGAGCGAAGTGCGCACCCGAAGCAAGACCAACCTGATGGTCTTCCTGCGTCCGGTGGTGATGCGCGACGCCGCGGGTAGCGAAGCGGTGGCGATCGATCGCTACGACTCGCTGCGCCTGCTGCAGCAGACGTCGCAGCCGAGCACCGACAACCCGATGTTGCGCAATGTGGGCGAGGCGCCCGTGATTCCGCCGATCACGACCACGCTGCCGTCGCTGCTGACCGTGCCGCCGGCGCCGGACGGCAGTCGCCGCGTCGTCGGCACGCAGCTGATTCCGCCGCCGATGATCGACAGCGTGCCGCCGGCGCCGCCGAGCCCGATCAAGGGTGCGCCGCCGCCGACCGGCGATCCGATGAGCCGACGCGAATTCATCAACTGAGGTCATTTCCGTGCGCTATCCCCTGCCCTACGCGTTCGCGCGCACACAGCAACTGCTGCTGGAACAGGCCGACGACGGCAGCTGCACGCTCTGGATGCCGCGCACGCCGCCGCGCAGCGCGCTGAGCGAAGTCGCCCGCCGCTTCGACGTCAAGGCGTTCGAGGCGCTCGACGGCCCCCTGCTGGCCCAGCGCATCAGCGCGGCCTACGCGCACGGCGAATCGAACGCCGCGGCCGTGGTCAGCGAAGTTCAGGGCGAAGCCGACCTGTCGCGGATGATGCAGGAGCTGCCGGCCGTCGAGGACTTGCTGGAATCGGCCGGCGACGCGCCGATCATCCGGATGCTCAACGCGCTGTTGACGCAGGCTGCGCGCGACGGCGCCAGCGACATTCACATCGAGCCGTACGAGCGCACGTCGTCGGTGCGCTTCCGCATCGACGGCACGCTGCGCGAAGTCGTCCAGCCCAACCGCGCGTTGCACGCGGCGCTGATTTCGCGGCTGAAGATCATGGCCGACCTCGACATCGCCGAAAAACGCCTGCCGCAGGACGGCCGCATCTCGCTGCGCATCGGCACGCGCGCGGTCGACGTGCGCGTTTCCACGCTGCCGAGCGCCCACGGCGAACGCGCCGTGCTGCGCCTGCTCGACAAGAACGAAAGCAAGCTCACGCTCGAAGCCGTCGGCATGCAGGGCGACACGCTGGACCGTTTCGAGACGCTGATCGGCCAGCCGCACGGCATCATCCTGGTGACCGGCCCGACCGGCTCCGGCAAGACGACCACGCTCTATGCGGCACTGAGCCGACTGGACGCCGGGCGCAGCAACATCATGACGGTCGAGGACCCGATCGAGTACGAACTGCCGGGCGTCGGCCAGACGCAGGTCAACGCGAAGATCGACCTGACCTTCGCCAAGGCGCTGCGCGCGATCCTGCGGCAGGACCCGGACGTGATCATGATCGGCGAAATCCGCGATTTCGAGACCGCGCAGATCGCGATCCAGGCCTCTCTCACCGGCCATCTGGTGCTGGCCACGCTGCACACCAACGACTCGGTCAGCGCCGTCACGCGGCTCACCGACATGGGTGTCGAGCCGTTCCTGCTGAGCTCCTCGCTGCTGGGCGTGCTGGCGCAACGGCTGGTGCGCAAGCTCTGCCCGGTCTGCGCGGTGCATTCGGCCGTCGAAGGCGAAGCGGTTCCGGTGGGCTGCGACGCCTGCGGCCAGACCGGCTACCAGGGTCGTACCGGCATCTTCGAATTGCTGGTTGCGGACGATGCGGTGCAGTCGCTGATCCACAGCCGCGCGCCGGAAAGCCAGATCTTCACCGCCGGCGAACGCGGCGGACTGCGCTCGATGCGCGCTGATGGCGAGCGTCTGGTGGCAGCAGGCGTCACGTCGCGCGCCGAATTGCTGCGCGTGACGCGCGACTGAACGGCACGCGATGCCCGCCTATTCCTTCGAAGCGATCGACGAACAGGGCCAGCCGCGCAAGGGCGTGCTGGAGGCCGATACCGCCCGCGCCGCGCGTGGGATGCTGCGCGCGCAGAAGCTGATACCGCTCGA
>JAQGMX010000124.1 GCA_028292145.1 Variovorax sp. | reverse complement strand
GATTCCAGCGACCAGTCGAACGAGGCGACGGTGCGCTCGGTGCGCGTCGGCGACACCACCAGCGCCACCGCCAGCAGGCCACGGCTGGTCGTCACCGACGACAATGCGCCGACCGACGGCATGTCGTAGCCGACCAGCAGCACCGCTTCTTCGTCGGCCGCACATTGGGCGGCGGCTTCGAGCAGGCCCGATGCGAAGGTCGCTTCATAGGCGGAAAGCGAGTTGCTCGCCGCCATGCAGCCTGTGCCGATGGTCCAGTAGCCGACTGCCGCGTTGTGCACCGAGTTGTGGAACTTGATTGGCGACAGCATCGACGGATCGCTGGCAAGCACGCTGCACATGTAGTCGTTGATGCCGAGGTCACCGTGCGCGGATGCGAAGACGCACGGCAGGTCCTTGGCATTGCGGCCGGAGGCGGCGATGGCGCCGGCCGCGACTTCGAGCGCCAGCGCGACGGTGTCGGGCGCGCGGCGGCGTTCGGCCGGTGCGAGCACCTGCGGCGACGGGCGCTTGGCCGGCGGATCGGTCGGTGCGCCGGTGCCGTTGAACGCAGCGCGTGCGATGTCCCAGCCGGGCAGGCTCGGCGCCCAGAAAGCGGGCCCTTCTATATAGAGGGTCGGCGGGGAAGGGGTCTTGACCGGGCGGCTCATGCTTGCGCTCCCTTGCCGAAGATGAGGGAGCAGTTGTTGCCGCCGAAGCCGAAAGAATTCGACAGCACGCGTCGCACGTCGCCGTGCGCAGGCTGCAGCTTGATCTGCGGGCCGCAGTCGCTGTCGAGCACGGTGGTGTTCACGGTGCCCGGCATCAGGCCGGTTTCCAGCGCGAGAAGGCTGATCGCCGCCTCGACGATGCCGGCCGCGCCGAGCGTGTGGCCGGTGAAGCCTTTGGTGGAGCTGGCGTGGATGCTTTCAGGAAAGCGGCGCGTCACGAGCGCACCTTCGACCTCGTCGTTCTTGGTGCTCGCCGTGCCGTGCATGTTGATGTAGTCGATCGCGTCGGTCGAAATGCCGGCGCGCGCCAATGCCTCGTCGAGCGCGCGTTCGGCGCCCAGACCCTCTGGATGCGGCGTCGACATGTGGTGCGCGTCGCTGGCTTCGCCGTAGCCGAGCAGATAGAGCGAATCGGCCGTGCCGGCACCTTCCGCGCGTTCGACCAGCGCAAAGCCGGCCGCTTCGCCCAGGCTGATGCCGTCGCGCGTCGCGTCGAAAGGCTTGCACGGGGCGGGCGACACCAGTTCCAGCGAATTGAAGCCGTACAGCACGCTGCCGCACAGCGTATCGACGCCGCCGACCACCGCAGCGTCGATCAGGCCAAGGCGGATCAGCCGCTCCGCCGATGCAAACACCTTCCCGCTCGACGAGCAGGCGGTGGAAATCGTCTCGCTCGGGCCTTCGAGGCCGAGCGCCTGCTGCAGGAACATCGCCAGCGAATGCGGCGTGTGGACCAGCGGCCGGCGCTGATCGGCCGAAAAGGTGCCGTCCGCGTCGAGCTTCGTGTACGCGGCTTCGGTTTCGCCGATGCTCGAGGTGGAGGTGCCGACGATCAGCGCAACGCGCGAAGCGCCGTACTTGTCGCGCGCCTTGGCGACCGCATCCATGAAGCCATCGGCCTGCAGGCCGAGCCAGGCGAGACGGTTGTTGCGGCAATCCCACGACGCCAGGGATTCTGGCAGCCGCAATTCTTCGAGGCCGTCGACGCGACCGATCCATGTCGGCAGCGGCGTGCGCTCGGTGCCGTCACCGAAGTCGTTGGCGCGCAGTCCGCTTCGGGAGTTTTCGAGCGCGTCGAGCAGCGACGCCTTGCCCACACCGACGGCCGAGGTCGCGGTATAGGCGCTGATCTGAAGGGGAGGAATGCGTGACGGCACGGTTGTAAGAGGAAAAGGTGAAAAAACGCCAAAAGACGTAGGAAGAAGCGCAGACAAAAGCGCAGCCTAACAGCTGAAAGCGCCATTCCGGCGATAGCCGAAAAGCCTCCTCAGCCGCCGTCAGCCTTCTCGGGGCGCCCGCTGGAACCGGGCGGCGAGCGCCACCAGCAGCAACGCCGGCACGCCCAGAGCGGCGGTACCGATGAAGAACGGTGCGTAACCCCAGGTGTCGACGAAAACGCCCGAATAGCCGGCCAGAAACTTGGGAAGCAGCAGCATCAGCGAACTGAAGAGCGCGTACTGCGTCGCCGAATAGCTGATGTTGGTCAGGCTCGACAGGTACGCGATGAAGGCGGCGGATGCGATGCCGCCGGCCAGGTTGTCGGCCGACACCACGAAGACCAGCATCGTCAGGTCGTGCCCGCGCGAGGCCAGCAGCGCAAACAGCAGGTTGCTGGCGGCGCTGAGCACAGCGCCCAGCATCAGCACCCGCATCACCCCGAAACGCATCGACAGCACGCCGCCGAGGAACGCGCCGGCCAGCGTCATGACCACGCCGTAGACCTTGCTCACCGTGGCGACCTCGTCCTTGGTGAAACCCATGTCGACGTAGAAAGGATTGGCCATGATTCCCATCACGACGTCGCTGATGCGGTAGACCGCGATCAGCGACAGGATCAGCGCCGCCTGCCACTTGTAGCGGGTGATGAAGTCTGCGAACGGGGCGATCAGCACGCCGTGCAGCCATTCGGCGGCATTGCGGGGCTTGGACAGCTCGCGCATCGCCGGCTCGGCCGACACCAGCACCGTGAGCACGCCGACCGCCATTGACGCCGCCATCGTGAAGTACGCCGCCCGCCAGCCCAGGTTCTGGTAGCCCGAGGCGCCGGCAAGCTCGGTCCAGGCGGCAATCCACAGCACGCCCGCGCCGGCCCAGATCATCGCCAGCCGGTAGCCGGTCTGGTAGGCGGCAGCCAGCGCGGCCTGCTTGCGGGTTTCGGCGGATTCGATGCGGAAGGCGTCGAGCGCGATGTCCTGCGTCGCCGAACCGAAAGCCACCAGCAGCGCGCACCACACCAGCGGCAACAGTCCGGCGCGCGGATCGCTCACCGCCATGCCGACCAGCCCGCCGATCACCAGCGCCTGCGCGAGCAGCAACCAGCTGCGGCGGCGGCCCATCGCGCGCGTCAGCAGCGGAATCGGCAGGCGGTCGACCAGCGGCGCCCAGACCCACTTGAATGCGTAGACCAGCCCGACCCAGCTCAGATAGCCGATGTCGGTGCGCGCAACGCCGGCTTCGCGCAGGCGAAAGCTCAGCGTGCCGAGGACCAGCAGCAGCGGCAGGCCGGCGGAAAAACCGAGCGCCAGCATGCGCAGCGTGGCCGGCTCGGTGTAGACCTTGAGTGCGTCTCGCCAGGACATGGAGGGGGCGGTGGAGGCTGGAGGGGCGGACATTGGGACGCTCGTGTGGGACGCCAGTGTGCGCGAACGCCGATTGTTGCCGCGACAGGCGCCGGTTGCGAACGCGAACTAGTTGCATCCGGACAACAGCTTCGGCGCAGAAACAAAAAAATTCGCGCCTTTACGTGCTGGATGCAGACGTTTACATAAAAATGCCAAGGTTCTAAAACAAGGCAAGCCAAGAGCACGCAGAGGTGCACTCAGCCAGTCGTCAACAACCCACTCATCGTGTGGGACTGGAGGAAATCTTGGCTCAATCTGCCCGTCATTCCGCGCGCGCCTCGCGGCGCGCTTCTGCTTCGGCACCCCAATCGGCAACGGCCGCATCGCGCTCGAGCCTCCTGCGCGATCAGTCGACCCTGCCTTTCGGCGCGCTGATGCTTGCAGCTTCCGTCAGCGGCTGGGCCCAGACGGCACCGGTCGGCAACACGCTGGGCACCGTCACGGTGATCGAGCAGGCCGAGATCCAGGGCAAGGACCAGGTCCAGACCAAGCGCACCAGCATCGGCAAGGGCACGCAGGACATCCGCGACATCCCGCAGTCAATCAACGTGATCACCGAAAAGCTGATCGACGACGTCAAGCTCGATACGCTCAAGGACGCGCTCCACTATTCGGCCGGCATCACTTTCGCCGCGACCGAAAACGGCACCGACCAGGACATCCGGCTGCGCGGCTTTCCCGTGGCCACCACCGGCGACCTGCTGATCGACGGCATGCGCGACCCTTCGCAGTACGAGCGCGACACGTTCAATCTCGATCGCATCGAGGTGCTGCGGGGCTCCGCATCGATGATCTTTGGCCGTGGCTCAACGGGCGGCGTGATCAACCAGGTGACCAAGAAGCCGCTGCTGGCAGATCAGACCGACCTGGTCGGAACCGTCGGTTCGCGCGGTTACTACCGTGGAACGGCCGACGTCAACAAGCGGTTGGGAGAAGACTCGGCCTTCCGCCTCAACGCGATGTGGAACAAGGCCGACAACAACGGCGCCAAGATCGACAAGTACGGCATCGCGCCGAGCTACAGCTGGGGCCTGGGCACGCGCGACGAGTTCAACGTCGGGCTCTACCACCTGAACACCGACAACGTGCCGGTTTCCGCAATGCGCTGGGTCGCCAGCGGGCGGACCGGCATCACCGGCTACAACGCGACGACAGGCGCCCCGACCGTCGGCAGCCTCGGCACGCTGGCACCGACGCGGCCGGGCACTTTCTACGGCACCCAGGCCGACGTGCTGGAAGGCAAGGCGACCTACGGCAATGCGTCGTGGAATCACATCTTCGACGACGGCAGCGAATTGCGCACCCAGTTCCGCAGCGGCACCTTCAAGCGCAACCAGTGGTCGACGGCAGCCGGCGCGGGCACCACGCTCGGACAGCCGACGACAGTG
>JAQGMX010000088.1 GCA_028292145.1 Variovorax sp. | reverse complement strand
CGACGAACACGCGACGCTCGGGCGAGATGATGTCCTGCACCGAGTAGTTCACCACCGTCATCAGCGGCACGATGGCCGAAAACGCGACGCAGATCAGCACCGGCAGGATCAGCCACCAGGCCTTCTGATTGATGGGTTTGTTGGTGGCGTTCATGCGACCAGTTCCTCGTTGCGGTAATAGCAGGTGTGCAAGTCGAGCACGCGAAGCCAGACGGTGTCGCCGACGGCCGGCAACGGTGCGTCCGAATGCAGCCGCACCTTGAGCTTGCTGCCGCTCGCATCGGCGCTCAGCATCGCGTGCGTGCCGACGTCCTGCACCTGCGTCACGGTGGCGGGCACCGCGCCGGGCGATTGCGGTTCGGCGATGCGCAGGTACTCCGGCCGGATGCCGATCTTCAGTTCGCCTGCAGGCAACGACCGCAGCGCCGCGAGCGTCGTTCCCGCCACGTCGAGCGAATCACCGCTGCTGAACGCCGGCAGAAAGTTCATGCCCGGCGAGCCGATGAAATGGCCGACGAAGATGTGCGCCGGCTGCTCGAACAGCGCCTCGGCGGTGCCGACCTGCACCGCCTTGCCGCGCGTCATCACAACCACTTCTTCGGCGAAGGTCAGCGCCTCGACCTGGTCGTGGGTGACGTAGATCAGCGTGAGCTTCAGTTCGCGATGGATCTGCTTGAGCTTGCGCCGCAATTGCCATTTGAGGTGCGGATCGATCACGGTCAGCGGCTCGTCGAAGAGCACCGCCGACACGTCGCTGCGCACCAGGCCGCGACCCAGCGATATCTTCTGTTTCGCATCGGCCGCAAGTCCGGCCGCGCGCTGATTCAGCTGGCCGCTCATGTCGAGCATCTCGGCGATCTCGCCGACGCGCTTTCTGATCTGCGCTTCGGGCACCTTGCGATTGCGCAACGGAAACGCGAGGTTCTCGGCCACCGTCATGGTGTCGTAGATCACCGGGAACTGGAAAACCTGCGCGATGTTGCGCTCCTGCGGGCTGGCCTGCGTCACGTCGCGGCCGTCGAAAGTCACGCTGCCATGCGAAGGTGCCACCAGGCCGGAGATGATGTTCAACATGGTCGTCTTGCCGCAGCCCGACGGGCCGAGCAAGGCGTAGGCGCCGCCGTCCCGGAAACTCATCTTCAGCGGCATCAGCGCATAGTCGCTGTCCTGCTGGGGGTTTGCACGATAAGCGTGCGCGAGGTCGAGGTCGATGCGCGCCATGTCAGTGCCCCCTGCGCCAGCGAGGCGCGACCAGCAAGCGTTCGGTGGCGTCGAACACGTAGGCCTGCGACGCACTGAAATAGAGCGTCAGCGATGCGCCAAGGTCAAAACGGTGCACACCGGTGAGTTGCGCGACCAGTTCGCCGACCGCCGTGTGCACGTGGACAAAGGTGTCGGAGCCCGATATCTCGGCCAGCTCGACCTTGCCCGGCAAAGCGAGATCGCCCGCGCCCTGCTCGACATGCAACGCACCCGATCGCAAACCGATCGTCAGCGCGCCCGCCGTACCGACCGGCAGCGACAAAGCCAATGCCGGCCCGCCGGCAAGCTTGACGCCGCCTTCAACGACCGACGCGGCCAGCAGATTCATCGGCGGATCGCTGAAGGCACGCGCTACGCGCAGCGATTGCGGCTCGTGGAACACCTCCGACGTCGGCCCGTACTGCAGCAGTTCGCCCGCATCCATCACAGCCGTATAGCCGCCAAGAAGCAACGCTTCGCCGGGCTCGGTCGTCGCGTAGATCACGGTCGAATCGCCGCTCGCGAACAGCTGCGTGAGTTCTTCGCGCAGCCCTTCGCGCAACTTGTAGTCGAGGTTGACTAGCGGCTCGTCGAGCAGCATCAATGGCGCGTTCTTTGCCAGCGCGCGCGCCAGTGCCACGCGTTGCTGTTGCCCGCCCGACAGCTCTGCCGGCAGTCGTTCGAGGAACATGCCAATGTGCAGCTTGTCGGCCAGTGCGCGAACCTGCGCGTCGACGTTCTTTTCGCCGCGCAGCTTGAGCGGCGAAGCGATGTTGTCTGCCACCGTGAGCGACGGATAGTTGATGAACTGCTGGTAGACCATGGCGACGTTGCGCTCGCGCACCGGCATGCCCGTGACGTCCTTGCCGTCGACCATGACCTTGCCGGCGGTCGGCGTATCGAGCCCCGCCATCAGGCGCATCAGGCTGGTCTTGCCGGCTTGCGTGGCGCCAAGAAGCACCGTCACCGCCCCGCTGCGCGGCGCGATGCTCTGCTCATAGAGCCAGGTCTGGGCGCCCACCTTCTTGGTGACGCGCTCGAGTGTCAGTTGCATCCCATCTCCCCGTTCTTCTCGTTTTTTTCAATTGCTCTTCAGTTGTTCTTGTGCGCGCGCAACCAGGCGTCGACCGTCTCGCGCTGTGCCGGCGTGTAGTGCAGACCCAGCTTGGAACGGCGCCAGAGCGCGTCGTCACCGGTCTGCACCCATTCGGCGTCCTGCATGAAGCGCAGTTCGCGCTCGTACAGGCCGGGCGCAACCACGGCACCCATGTCGTCCATCGATGCCGCATCGCCGATGAGCTCGGAAATGCGTGCCCCATAAGCGCGGGCCAGGCGACGTGCGAGCTTTGCTTCGAGCCACGGGTAGCGCGCCTGCACGGCCACGACGAAACGTTCGAACTCGGCAGCCGGTCGAGCGCCCTTGACCGGCTGGCCGATCCACGCCGACAGGTCGCCGCCAGCGAGAAAAGCGCTCTCGGTCCAGGCCGGACGCTGCGTGCGGTCCTGCCCCAACATCTTCCCGACCTCGTCGGCCGCATCCTCTGCCAGCTTGCGGAAGGTCGTGATCTTCCCGCCCCACACCGACAGCAACGGCGCGCCGTCGACGTTGGATTCGAGCAGGTAGTCACGCGTGACGGCCGACGGATCGCCCGATGCGTCGTCGAGCAACGGACGCACGCCCGAATAGGTCCAGACCACGTCGGCCGGCGTCACCGGCTTCTTGAAATAGCGACTGACCTGCTCGCAGAGGTAGACGATTTCGTCCTCGCCGATCTTCGCGGCGCCGGGGTCGTCGCCCTTCAGTTCGACGTCGGTGGTGCCGATCAGCGTGAAATCGTCCTGGTACGGGATCGCGAAGATGATCCGCTTGTCGGGACTCTGGAAGATGTAGGCATGGTCGTGTTCGAAGAGGCGCTTGACCACCAGATGGCTGCCCTTGACCAGTCGCAGGCTCTTCGTCGCCATCTGCTCGCCGTGCGCCGAATGCGCCACGCCGCGCAGGAACGATTCGGCCCACGGGCCGGCCGCGTTCACCACGGCACGTGCGCGCACGGTGCGCGTGCCTTGCGGGCCTTCGAGCACGGCGGTCCAGCCGTCGGCGGCGCGTTGGGCGCTCGTGCAGCGGGTGCGGGTGAGTATTTCGGCGCCGCGCGAACGAGCGTCGATCGCCGTCAGCAACACCAGTCGCGCATCGTCGACCCAGCCGTCGGAATAGACGAAGCCGCGCTTGAACACCGGGTTCAGCGGCTTCCCGGCGACATGGGTGCGCAGGTCGATGCCGCGCGAACCCGGCAGCACTTCGCGCTTGGCCAGGTGGTCGTACATGAACAGGCCGATGCGGATCATCCAGGCCGGCCGCGTCGACGGATCGTGCGGCATCACGAAGCGCAACGGCCACATGATGTGCGGCGCGCTCTT
>JAQGMX010000081.1 GCA_028292145.1 Variovorax sp. | reverse complement strand
CGATCAGGCAGCGCTGCGAAGCCGATGCGCGGTACACGCCCTGCGCCAATTCGCGCTGGCCGGCGCGGAAAGCGGCGTGCGGAAATGAAAGTCCGCCGAGAGCCCCGCGCAGTGCCTTCCGGTGGCTGCTCTCCTGCAACGCCCAGGCCATGAAACGGCGGCAGAGCGTCTGGAATCCGTGGCGCAACTCGTCCCGCGTGGCGTTTTCGACCAGCACCGTTTCCTCGCCGCTCGACAGATCGAGATACACCAGCGCCACGTCGATGGCCGGCAGGTCGTGCGTCTCACACAGCATCCAGCCGTAGGTGCGTGCCTGCGCCCAGTGCAATGCGCGGTGGTTCTGGCGGATGGCATCGAACTCGCCGCGGAAGGTCTTGATCTCTTCGACGCGCGGCGCGCCTTCGTCTTCGCCCTGAAAGCCATCGGCCCGCCCGCGCACGCGCAAGCCTTCGAAGTCGGCCGACAACGTCACTTCGCTCTGGTAGCCATCCGCTCGCCGCCCTTGAACGAGCAGATGGCCGGCGATGCCTTCCTGCGCGCTCGGAACAGGAACGAAGCGGAAGTCCAGGTCGCCGGCTTTGGCCGCGAAAGCGCACAAGGCCTTGACCGACACGGTGAGAGGTGGGTTGTCCGACGTGGTGTCGGGAGGGATTGAAGAAATCATCGGCCTGTTTAAATATACAGCCTTTGGACACTGCCGGACCACTGTCGGACGACTGTCGCACAGGCGATAGCTTCACCGGGTAATTCCTTGGAGCGCATTGCCGACGGTCGCCATAGGCTCCCATTCCTCGCGCCCACCCTCACCCCCGGAGACATTCGATGAAAAACAAAAACGCCTCTCTTTCCGTCCTTGCCGTTGCCGCATCGCTGACGCTGGTCGCCTGCGGCGGTGGCGGTTCGGACAACCCGACGCCGACACCGCCCGTCCCCGAGGAAACGCGCGTGCAGGACAGCCGCACCAGTTTCGCGCCGGCCACCCCGCCGGCAACGACCTTCGCTGCGATGGCGGCAGCCAACGGCGACACCGTCGACGTCTCGACAACCAGCCGTTGGGCCGGCGTGATTGGCAACGCCGCCTACCGCGTCGAAGTGCCGCCGAACTGGAACGGCAAGCTCGTGATGTACGCCCACGGCTATGCCGGCACCGGCAACCTGCTGACCGTGCAGAACCCGCAGATCCGCCGCTACCTCATCGCCAACGGCTATGCCTGGGCGGCGTCGAGCTACTCGAAGAACTATTACGACGTCCGCGTCGGCGTCGAGGACACCAACGCGCTCGCCAATGCCTTCAACAAGATCGCCGCCGACAACGGCCGCGCGTTGACGGCGCCGACCCGCATCTACATCACCGGTGTTTCGATGGGTGGCCACATCACCGCCGCAGCCATCGAAGACGAAACCTTCGCCACCGCGAACAACAAGGTGCGCTACAACGGCGCCGTGCCGATGTGCGGCGTGCTCGGCGACACCGAGCTGTTCGACTATTTCGGCGGCGCGCAGGTCACCGCGCAGGCGCTCGCCGGCGTGCCGGCCAGCCCGATCACCAGCTGGTCGACGGTGCAGGCGCAGGTCACGGCTGCGCTCTTCACGCAGTTTCCGGCCACGCCTGTCACCACCACGGCGCAAGGCGCCAAATTCGCCAGTGTCCTCAAGAATCTGACCGGCGGCGAACGGCCGATGTTCGACCTCGGCCTGGCCTACGGCGGTTCGTTCTCGGCGGTGTATGGCGTGTTCGGCCTCGATGGCACCGTCAACGGCATCCTGAACAAAAGCTCGCTCGACACCACCCGCTTCACCTACGTCATCGACAACGATCCGGCTGGTTCCGCCACGCTCAACGCGTCGGCACAGAAAATCAGCCCCGTCGCCGACGCCAACCGCCTGCGCAGAGACGGCCTGCGCTGGGTTCCGGTCACCACCGGCAACATCCGCGTGCCGGTCGTGACGCTGCACACGCTCGGCGACCTGTACGTGCCGTTCAGCATGGAACAGATCTACCAGAAGCGCGTCACGGCCAAGGGCAACGGCAACCTGCTGGTGCAACGCGCGATCCGCGGTGCGACGCATTGCGACTTCACCGTCGCGGAACAGGCCGAAGCCTTCGAAGCCATGATCCGCTGGGAGCGCGACGGCGTGAAGCCGGCGGGCGACGACGTCGTGACGGCCGCGACGGTCGCGCAACCGAGCTACGGCTGCCGCTTCACGCGCAACGCGATCGGCGCGGACGACACCGCATCGACCGCTCAGCTGCGTACGCTGATCGCCAGCACGACGGCGCCCTGCCCGGCGCAGTAAAAGTGACTCGATGACCAAAGTAGGAATCATCGGCCTCGGTGCCATGGGTGGCGGCATGGCGAAATCGCTGCGCCGCGCGGGTTACGACCTGCAGGTGTTCGACGTGCGGCCCGGCGCTGCCGAGGCGTTCGCGGACGACGGAGGCACGGCGTGCAAGTCGCTCGCCGAGCTCGGCGCGGCCTGCGATGTCGTCGTGTCGGTCGTCGTCAACGCGGCGCAGACAGAAAGCGTGCTGTTCGGCGAAGGCGGCGTGGCAGGCGCCATGCAGCCGGGCAGCGTGTTCGTCATGTGCTCCACGGTCGACCCCAACGTGTCGATCGGCTTCGAATCGCGCCTTGCCGAGCTCGACATCCTCTATATCGATGCGCCGATCTCCGGCGGCGCCGCGAAGGCCGCCAGCGGCGAGATGACGATGATGACCGCCGCGCGACCCGACGCCTACGCAAAGGCCGATCCGGTGC
>JAQGMX010000076.1 GCA_028292145.1 Variovorax sp. | reverse complement strand
GCGACGCGCCTCGATGTCGAGCGTGACCATGTCGCCGTCGCGAACCAGCGCCAGCGGACCGCCGACATGCGATTCGGGCGTGACGTGCAGCACGCAGGCGCCGTAGCTCGTGCCGCTCATCCGCGCGGCGCGGATGCGCACCATGTCGCGCACGCCTTCTTTCAGCAGCTTCTGCGGAATCGGCAGCTGGCCCCATTCCGGCATGCCGGGGGCGCCTTGCGGACCGGCGCTCTGCAGCACGATCACGCTGTCTCTGGTGACCACGAGATCGGGCGAATCGATGCGCGCGGCCAGGTCGTCGTAGTTCTTGAAGACCACGGCCGGGCCGGTGTGCTTGCGCAGGTGCTGCTCCATCGCGGCCGGTTTGATGACGGCGCCGGCCGGCGCGAGGTTGCCGTGAAGCACCGCCAGGCCGCCGCTTTCGAGCAACGCCTCGTTGCGCGGGCGGATCACGTCGGTGTTGAAGGTTTGCGCGCCTTCGATGTTCTCGCCCAGCGTGAGGCCGTTGCAGGTGCGCTGGCTGCCGTCGATGAGCGAACCCATCGCGGCCAGGAAGGCGCGCAGGCCGCCTGCGTAATAGAAGTCCTCCATCAGGTACTTGCCGCCCGGACGCAGGTTGGCGATCACCGGCGTGCGGCGCGCCAGTTCGTCGAAGCGCGCCAGGTCGAGCTGCACGCCGGCGCGCCGTGCCATCGCGATCAGGTGGACGATGGCGTTGGTCGAGCCGCCCAGGCCGAGGACGGCGGTGACGGCGTTGTCGAAGGATGCGGGCGTCAGGATGTCGAGCGGCTTCAGGTCTTCCCAGACCATGTCGACGATGCGCTTGCCGGTGTGCGTGGCCATCATCGCGTGGCGCGAATCGACCGCCGGTATCGACGATGCCCCAGGCAGCGTCAGCCCCAGCACCTCGGTCGCGCTGGTCATGGTGCTGGCCGTGCCCATCGTCATGCAGGTGCCGGCCGAGCGCGCGATGCCGTCTTCCACCTCCTGCCAGTCGTTCTCGGTGATGTTGCCGGCGCGCAGTTCGGCCCAGTATTTCCAGGTGTCGGAGCCGGAGCCGAGCGTGTTGCCCTTGTAGTCGCCGCGCAGCATCGGCCCGGCGGGCACGAAGATGGTCGGCAGGTTGTTGGCCAGCGCGCCCATGACCAGACCGGGCGTGGTCTTGTCGCAGCCGCCCATCAGCACCACGCCGTCGGCAGGGTAGGAGCGGATCAGTTCCTCGGCCTCCATCGCGAGCAGGTTGCGGTAGAGCATCGTCGTCGGCTTCTGGAAAGCCTCACCCAGGCTCATCGCCGGAATCTCGACCGGGAACCCGCCCGCCTGCCACACGCCGCGCTTCACTTCCTCCACGCGCTGCTTGAAGTGCGTGTGGCAGGAGTTCATGTCGCTCCAGGTGTTCAAGATCGCGATGACCGGCTTGCCGAGGTAGTCGTCGCGGCTGAAACCCATCTGCGCCGTGCGTGAGCGATGGCCGAAGCTGCGCAGGTCCTTTGCGCCGTACCAGCGGTGGGAGCGGAGGTCTTCGGGCTGCTTGCGACGGTTTGCGGGCGTTTGGGTTGCTTGGGTTGTCTCTGGTGGGGTCTTGTCGGTCATCGTGGGCTTCGTTCGCTGCTTGATTGGCGCAAATGTTAGCGCTGTCATGTCAAATTGCACCGAGGGTTTTCCTCAGCGCAACGCCGCGTTGGTCAGCTCAAAGACTGTCGCGTTCGATCAGCGAGAAGCCGAGATCGATGATCTTCTGCGTCACCGCCACGCCATTCGCCCGGTCGACGATGAAGCGCGCCGACTGCCGCCCGATGGCCGTGCCGTCGATGCGCACGGTGGTGATGGCCGGATGCGCGTGCTGCGCGAAGGCGAGATCGCCGAAGCCCATCACGCCCAGATCCGCCGGCACGCGGATGCCGCGCGCGTGCGCCTCGGTGATGACGCCGTGCGCGAGCGCGTCGGAACTGCAGACCAGCAAGTCGGTCTGCGGCGCGCTTTCAAGCAGCGCGGCGAGGGCGGTCCGGCCGCTGCCGAGCGTGGTGGGCGCGGCGACGGTGTGCACCGGCACGTCCGTGACGCCCAGCCCGGCCATCGCCGTGGTGAATCCCGCGCGCCGCTGGTCGGCGCGCTGGTCGTCGCCGGTGACGACGGCGGGGCGCCGGTAGCCCTTCGAATGCACGAAAGCCGCGATCGCCTGACCGACCTTTTCGTGCGAAAAGCCCACCAGCATGTCGACCGGCGTCGGCGTCAGGTCCCAGGTCTCGACGACTGGAATGCCCGACGCGAGCAGCCGCCGCCGGCCGTTCGCCGAATGCATGATCCCGGTCAGCACGATGCCGTCGGGGCGGCGGCCGATGATGGCGTCGATCAGTGCGTCCTCGCGCGAGCGGTGGTAGCCGCTCTGGCCGAGCATGAGCTGGTAGCCGGCTTCGTCCAGCGCCTCGGTCAGCGCCTGAATCGTTTCCAGAAACACTGGGCCGGCGATGGTCGGCACCAGCGCCGCGACCAGCCGGCTGCGGTTGGACGCCAGCCCGCCGGCCAGCCGGTTGGGCACGTAGCCGGTGAGTTCGACCGCCGCGCGCACCTTCTCGCGGGTGTCGGGCGAAACCAGGTCGGGCGTGTTGAGTGCGCGCGACACGGTGATCGTCGACACGCCAGCCACCTTGGAAACGTCGTCGAGCGTGACGCCGCCGGTGCCGCGCCGCGCGGCCCGTACGGAGGGTTGCCGTGTCGTCATGCGACGACCTCCGCCGTTGCGTAGTCGCGCTTGCCCAGCGACGGCAGCAGCGCCAGCATCGTCCGCAGCAAGGCGGAGTCGTCCGCGCGCCGCCAGACGGCCAGCGTGTCGATGTAGGTTTTCTCGCCCTGGATTTCCCGATAGATCACGCCCTTGCGCTCCACCGCCTGCACGCAGGCCGGCACCAACGCGACGCCGACGCCGCCCGACACCAGGCTCACGATCGTGTTCATCTGCCGCGCCGGAAACATGCGCGGGCTGAAGCCGCGTCGCATGCAGGTCGCGACGGCCGAATCGAACATCTGCGGGCCGAAGTGGCGGGCGAAGCCAAGGAAGCGTTCGCCCGCAAATTCTTCCAGCGCCACGCTGCCGGGGCGCGCCAGAGGATGCGCTTCGGGCATCGCGAGGATCAGCGCGTCGTTCTGGACGAGGCGCGATTCCAGCGTCTGCGGCAGGCTGGTCGGCTGCAGCACCAGCCCGAGGTCGATCCGGCCGGCTTCGACGTCTTCGATGATCTGGTCGGTCGTGCCTTCCCAGAGCGCGATCTCGACGCGTTCGTTGTCTTCCGAGAACTGCCGCAGCGCGCCCGGAAGGAACGAATAAGCGGGCAGGCTGATGAAGCCGATCGAGAGCGAACCCATGAGCCCGGAAGCGGCGTCGTGCGCGCGGCGGCGCAGGGTTTCCATGCCGACCAGCACGACACGCGCATCGCGCAACGCCTGCTCGCCGGCGCGGGTGATCGAGATGCGCCGCGAGGTCCGCTCGAACAGCGTGACGCCGAGTTCTTCTTCCAGCTCCTTGATCGCCAGGCTCACCGGCGGCTGCGACAGGTTGAGGCGCTTGGCGGCGCGGCCGAAGTGAAGTTCCTCCGCGACGGCGATCAGACAACGAAGGTGGCGGAGGTCCATTGATCTGAAAAATGTATTGATCGATATAAATTATAAATTTGCACCTATCGATGTCAACTTCTAGACTTTCTTTCATTCCGTCAAAAACGGACAAAGAAAGCGCCGGCAAACAGCACGGCGCAAGGAGACAAAGAAATGCAAGACACGACCGGCGCACCCGCCGGGCATCCGCCTTTCCGCACGGTGGTCCATCCCGGGCCGCTCGACCCGGTTCGCATCGCGGCCATGAGCGACACCCGCGGTCGCCATCTCCGGCTGATCCTGCCGAGCGGCAGGAGCATTCACGAAAGCCTGGTGAAGGGGCTGACGGAAGAAGGCATTTCGAGCGCGTCGATGACGCTGCTCGACGGCGATCTCGAAACGCTGGTGTTCTGCCTCGCGCAGCCCGATCCGAGCGGCCAGCGCGTCGCGATGTACGGCCAGCCGCACAGCGAACGCAACGCGCGCTTCATCTTCGGCAACGCGACGTTGGGCAAGTCGGTCGACGGCTCTCCGTCGGTCCACTGCCACGCGGCATTCCGCACCGAAAGCGGCACCGTGCGCGGCGGCCACGTCCTCACCGACAGAACCGTCGTCGGTCGCCGGAGCATCGCGGTGGTCGTTACCGCGCTCGACAGCTTCGAGCTGCGCATCGGCTTCGACGACGAAACCCGCATGCCGCTGATGCGTCCGCGTGCCCACGAAGCCAACCAGAAAGCCGCCCATGTCTGAAGTCCGTCTTGTCGAGCGGGGCCGGATGGGTCGCGTGGCCTATGCGCGCATCGCGCCCAACGAAGACCTGGTCGGCGCCATCGAGAAAGTCTGCATGGCGCAGGGCTTCCGCAATGCCTTCGTGCGCGGCGCGCTCGGCAGCCTCACCGACGCCTGCCTCGAAGGCGCCGACGGCTCGCCGCAACTGATCGGCGGCCCTGCGATCGAGATCGTCAGTCTGGCGGGCGAAGTCCGCACGCAGCCGGACGGCTCGGCGCGCGCCGCGATCACCGGCGTCGTCGCCGACACCGAAGGCCAGCTGCACGGCGGACCGTTCGTCGCCGGCGCCAATCCCGTATGCGTCACTTTCGAGATCACGCTCGAAGAGTGGCTTCCTTCCGCAGACTGAACAGAACCATGACAACAACGAATCCGAACACCCATTCATCCCGCGTCGCCGTCGTCACCGGCGGCGGGCGAGGCATCGGCCTGGCCGTCGGCCGCTGGTTCCTGGCGCACGGCTACCGCGTCGCACTGCTCGACTACGACACTGCCACGCTCGACAAGACCATCGCTGAACTCGATCTGCCAGACACGGTGATCGGCCTGCACTGCGACGTGTCGGACCCGACGCAGGTCGGCGATGCCGCCAAGGCCGTGATCGCGCGCTTCGGTCGGGTCGATGCGCTGGTCAACAACGCCGGCGTCGCCGTCTTCAAGACCGCGCTGACCACGACGTTCGACGAATGGCGCCACGTGCTGGGCACCAATCTCGACGGAACCTTTCTGTGCACGCAGGTTTTCGGTGCGCTGATGTCCGATGCGGGCAGCGGCGCGATCGTCAACGTGGCGTCGATCTCGGGCCTGCGCGCCAGCACCTTGCGGGTTGCGTACGGCACCAGCAAGGCCGCGATCATCCATTTGACCAAGCAGTACGCGGTCGAACTCGGCAACGCTGGCGTTCGCGTCAATGTGATCGCGCCCGGCCCGGTGGAGACCGAGATGGCGAAGCTGGTCCACAGCGTCGCGATCCGCTCCGACTATTACGACACCATCCCGCTCGGCCGCTACGGCACGCCGGAAGAAATGGCCAACGCCATCGGCTTCCTGTGCAGCGACGACGCGAGCTTCATCAACGGCCAGGTGATCGCGGTCGACGGCGGCTTCGACGCCGCGGGTGTCGGCCTGCCGACGCTGCGCAAGGGCCTGGCCGCACGCCACGCGGAACAGACCGAATCCGCAACACCCGGGAGCGCTTCATGAGCAACGCAAGCAACAACGCCTTCATCGTCGGCTGGGGCCACACGCCCTTCGGCAAGCTCGACGCGGTCGATGCCGAGCAGCTGATCCGCGACGCGGTCGAACCCGCGCTGCAGACTTCCGGCCTCGCCGCCGAGGACATCGATGGCATCTTCGTCGGCCATTTCAACGGCGGCTTCCTGCCGCAGGATTTCAGCGCGTCGCTGGTGAGCCTGGCCGTGCCGGGCCTGCGCCACGTGCCGGCCGTGCGGCTTGAAAACGCCTGCGCCACCGGCTCCGCCGCGATCTGGGCGGCGCTCGATGCGGTGCAGTCCGGCCGCGTGAAGCATGCGCTGGTCGTCGGCTTCGAGATCATGAATGCCGTGCCCGCTGCACGCATCGGCGAAACGCTGCTGCGCTGCTCGTACGTGAAGGAAGAGGCGTCGACGCCGGCCGGCTTTGCGGGCGTGTTCGGCAACATCGCCGGCAGCTATTTCGAGCGTTTCGGCGATCAGAGCGATGCGCTGGCTGCCATTTCGTCGAAGAACCATGCCAACGGCGTGCACAACCCGTACGCGCACATGCGGCGCGACCTGGGTTTCGATTTCTGTCGCAATCCTTCGGACAAGAACCCGTTCGTCGCCGGCCCGCTGAAAAGGTCCGACTGCTCGCTGGTGTCCGACGGCGCTGCCGCGCTGGTGATTTCCGCCGCGCCGGTCGGCTCGGCCACGGTGCCTGCCGTGCGTTGGCGCTCGCGCACGCAGGTCAACGAATACCTGCCGCTGTCGCGCCGCGACCCGACGCGCTTCGAAGGTGCGGCCATCGCCTGGCAGAAGGGCTTGGCCGAAGCCGGCCTGTCGCTCGACGACCTCGGCTTCGTCGAGACGCACGACTGCTTCACCATCGCCGAACTGCTCGAGTACGAAGCGATGGGCCTGGCGCCGCACGGGCAGGGCGCGCGCGTGATCCTCGACGGCGTGACCCGCAAGGACGGTCGGCTGCCGGTGAATCCGTCCGGCGGCCTGAAGTCGCGCGGTCATCCGATCGGCGCGACCGGCGTCTCGCAGCACGTGATGGCAGCCATGCAGCTGACCGGAACGGCCGGCGACATGCAGGTCGGGTCCGGCAAGCCGGGCGCGGTCTTCAACATGGGCGGCGCGGCGGTCGCCAACTACCTCAGCGTGCTGGAGGCGGCTTGAATCAGGCGCGTGCCATGAACCTGTCGGCGCTGCTGTCGCAGACGGCGGCGCTGTTTCCCGATCGTCCCGGCCTGATCC
>JAQGMX010000064.1 GCA_028292145.1 Variovorax sp. | reverse complement strand
ATGAAGATCGCATTCATCGGCCTCGGCAACATGGGCGGCCCGATGGCCCTGAACCTGCACAAGGCCGGCCACATGGTCAGCGCTTTCGACCTGTCGGCGGAGGCCTGCAGGAAATTCTCGGCCGACGGCCTGACCATCGCCGCATCGGCGGTCGACGCCGTGACCGACGCCGAAGTCGTCATCAGCATGCTGCCGGCCAGCGCGCATGTTGACGCGCTGTACTTCGGTCGGGACGGCCAGCCGGGATTGCTGGAGAAGATTCCGTCGGGCGCGCTGGTGATCGACAGCAGCACCATCGCCGCGGCAATGTCGCGCAAGGTGGCCGAAGCGGGCGCGAAACGCGGCCTGGCGGTCATCGATGCGCCGGTGTCGGGCGGCACCGGCGGCGCCATCGCCGGCACGCTGACCTTCATGGTCGGCGGCGCGCCGGCCGACCTGGAGCGCGCGCGGCCGCTGCTCGAAAAGATGGGTGCGAACATCTTTCACGCGGGCGAAGCGGGCGCCGGCCAGACCGCCAAGATCTGCAACAACATGCTGCTCGGCATCCTGATGATCGGCACGTCGGAGGCCATCGCGCTAGGCGTGGCGAACGGGCTCGATCCGAAGGTGCTGTCGGAAATCATGCGGCGCAGTTCGGGCGGCAACTGGGCGTTGGAGAAGTACAACCCGCTGCCGGGTGTGATGGAAACGTCACCGGCCTCGAAAGGCTATGCGGGCGGTTTCGGCACCGACCTGATGCTGAAGGACCTTGGCCTGGCGCAAGAAAACGCGGCTGCGGTCCGCGCGTCGACGCCGCTGGGCGGTCTGGCGCGCAACCTGTATGCGGCGCACAGCCTGGCCGGTCACGGCGCGCTGGATTTTTCCAGCGTGATCCGGATGGTCCAGAAAGGCTGAAGGGCCCGCGCCCTTACTTCTTCGTTTCCAGCGGATCGTCCGGGCTCGCCGGGCGCCAGCCTGGAATCGACGACAACGCCTCGGCCTCGATGTGCTGGGCGTCGTGACCTTCCCACATGAAGTGGATGATGCAGTCACCCATCGTCAGGATGTCGCCGTGCGACAGCGCCGCATGCATCACCGCTCGGCCGTTCAGCAGCACGCCGTTCCGGCTCCCGACATCTTCGACCAGCGCAAACGGATGCTGCATGACGATGGCCGCATGCATGCGGCTCACGCGCAGGTCCGACAACATCACGTCGTTGTTGGGCGCACGCCCGAATGTGGTGCGGGGCAACTTCAGCTGATACATATAACCCTCGCTGGACAGCGGCTGGATACGAAGCGTAGGTGGCTTGCTTTCAGTCATGTGCGAACTATCGCCGTATATGCCTTCAACTCGGCCGGTCGAGCGCCCTCGAGGCAAAAAAAACTCAGCGCTGCGGCATGTCTTTCGTCGTATAACCCACGCTGACGGTTGCATCCGACGGAATCGGCGGCATCGTCGCATTCCAGTTTTCCCAGTCGGCGCGCATCGTCGCCAGCCGATCTGGTTCGCGGTGGGCCTGGTTGGCACGCTCGCGTTCGTCGGCGGGGATATTGAACAGGTATTCGTTGCCGTCGACCTTCAAATACTTCCAGTCGCCTTCGCGCATCGCCTGCTGCCCGCGATGGTTCATTCGCCAGTGCAGCGGGCGGGCAAAGCTGTGGTCCGCGTCGCGCAGCACCGGCATCAGCGAGACGCCGTCGAGCGGGTGGTCGGGCGCAGCCGACACGCCGGCGGCGTCGAGCATCGTGGCTGACCAGTCCATCGTCATGCAGAGCTGGCGGCTCTCGCCGCCCTTGGCGATCATCGCCGGCCAGTGCGCGATCCAGGGCACGCGTATGCCGCCTTCGGTCAGGTCCATCTTGCCGCCGACAAGCGGCCAGCTGTCTGAGAAGCGCTCGCCGCCGTTGTCGCTGGTGAAGACGACCAATGTGTTGTCAGCCTGGCCGTTCGCTTCCAGCGCGGCCATCAGCCGGCCGATGCCTTCGTCCATGTGGTGGATCATCCGGCGGTAGACATGGATGTTGCCGCCCGCCAGATCGAACAGGTTGTCCTTGACCGCCGGCGCCTTGGCCGCATCGTCGCGGGTTTCCCACGGCCAGTGCGGCGCGGTGTAGTGCAGGCTCAGGAAGAACGGAGCGTCCTGCTTCGCCATGCGATCGACATAGTCGACGGCCCGCCCGGAGATCAGGTCGGTGAGATAGCCCTCGGTCTGCGTGGCCTGGTCGCCGGTCCAGAGATCGTGCTGGCCGCGCGAATCGCAATGCGTGAAATAGTCGACGCCGCCGGACAGTGGGCCGAAGAATTCTTCGTAGCCCGAACGCAGCGGCCCGAAGTGCGGCGGATAGCCGAGATGCCACTTGCCGATCAGCGCGGTGCGATAACCGCCGGCCTTCAGCAGAGAAGGCAGTGTCGGATGATCGGGCGGCAGGCCCAGCGTCGTGCTGCCGCGGCTGTCGCTGCGGATCGGCTCTTCCGCCGCACCGCGCAGCCGGTACTGGTAGCGGCCGGTGATCATCGCGAAGCGCGTCGGCGAGCAGACCGGCGAATTGGAATAGCCCTGCGTCAGCTTCAGCCCGTTGGCTGCGAGGCCGTCGAGCACCGGCGACACCGGCCCGAAGACCGCCTCGCGGCCGCCGTAACAGCCGAGGTCGGCATAGCCGAGGTCGTCGGCGACGATGAAGACGATGTTGGGACGTTCGACCGCCGGGTCGGCTTCCGGCTTCACGGCTGGTAGCCCGATTTCTGCACCACCGGCGACCACTGCGCGCGGTACGCCTTCAGCATCGCGACGGTCTGCGCCTGGGTACTCACGACCGGCGTCATCAGCGAATCCTTGAAGCGGCGCGCGGTGTCCGGGTCCTGCATCACGTCGTGGATCGCGCGCGAAAGGCGGTCGACCTTGTCTTTGGGCATGCTGGTCGGCGCGAAGAACGTGTTCCAGCCGGTGGCCGACAGGTCGAGCCCGGCTTCCTTGAAGGTCGGGATCTTCGGCGCGAAAGGCGAGCGCTGGGCGCCCGACACCGCCAGGATGCGAAGCTTGCCGGCGTCGTGCTGCGGCAGCACCACGTCGGCCGTGTCGATCGCGACCGGCACCTGACCGCCGAGCAGATCGTTCAGCAGCGGCGCGGAACCGCGGTAGCCGATCACCTGCGTCTGAACGTTGGCTTTTTCGCCGACCATCAGCGCGAAGAAGTGCGGCAGACTGCCGGTGGCCGGCACGCCGACGTTGGCCTGCTTCGGGTTGGCACGCATCCAGGCCAACAGGTGGTTGAGCTCGCGCACCGGCAGTTCGGGCGCGACGGCCAGCGCGAAGTCGTAATCGTTGACATGCGAGACGGGAACGAAGTCGCTTTCGGCTTCGTAGCCGTTGTCCTTGAAGACCAGCGGCGCCACGACCATGACGGCCGGGTTCGCGAGCATCAAAACGTTCTGATTGGCCGGTGTCGACCTGACCTGCTGTGCCGCCAGTCGGCCGCCTGCACCCGGCTTGTTGTCGACGACCACGGGCACGCCAAGTTTCTGCGAGAGCTTGTCGCCGACGATGCGGGCGACGCGGTCGGTGGCGCCGCCGGGCGCGTAGCCGACGACGATGTGCAGCGGCGCGTCGAGTTGCGGCGCCGGAGCAGGCTGTGCCTTGGCCGCGACGACGAAGCCCGCAGTGATTGCGGCGACCGACAGGAGGGCCAGCATGCGGCGCGTGTAGCGGCCGCGCGGGAACGAGAGGAAGGACGGCATGCGGTGTCTCCGATAAGGGGCCGCAATGCTACCGGTTCTTCCGGCGGGAGGTCGGTCAGCGCGAAGTGACCGGCTCGAACAACGCCTGGTTGTCTTTCAGCCAGCGCTCCGAGAGGCCGCCATCCTGCTCGGACGGATCGAAGTCCGTGCGGAAATAGCTGCGCCAGGTGCCCAGATTGCTGCGCAACAGTCCGTTGCGTCCGAAAAGGATTCGTGCGCCGCTGCGCCACGTGGCGAGCTTCCAGAGCTGGCCCTCGCACTTCAGGTTGGCAACCGTCTGGCGGGCGAGATCGCTCATGAAGATGAGGGTCGTGCGCCGGAACCAGCGCGTGCGCCACTGCTCGGACCCGTCCGTCGCGCGATAGATGGTGAAGGCCGTGTTCCGGTGCTCCGACTCTTCCGCGCTGTGCCAGAGCCACATCGCCTTCAGTCGCGGTTCGGCGCCGTCGAATACTTCCGGATGCGCGAGAAGCCAGTTCGCGAACATCGCGGTGAAATGTTCGGTAGCCGCCGTGATGGCCAGCGCGTGCCGCGGATCGGTGCCCTCGAGCAGCTTTATCCGGTTCTTTGCACGCGGCGTCCAGCTGTCGACCAATCCCTGCTTCGCCAACTGCGCGTTGAACAGCGAATGGATCCGGCGATGCGTCGCTTCCTGACCGATGAAGCCCTTGACCTCGGCCTTGTGCTGCGCCTGCAGATAGGGCGAAAGCATCACCATTGCGTCTCGCACCGAGTCGATGAAGAATTGCTCTCCGAACGGAAAGCTCATCGACAGCGCGTTGAACATCGCGGTGGAAAACGCATCGCCGCCGCACCAGTCCCTTGCGACCGGCTTTTCGAGGTCAATCAGAAGGCGGCGAATGGAGAGGTCGGTCATGTGGATGGTACTTTCACGTACCGAGGATCATGCGAGCGCTGGGTGGTACTGTCAAACACCACGCTCGCGTAGGTTTTGAAAGACATCGTCATGCCTGGATCATCTGGATCACAAGCCACACCGCGCCACGAACATTACGGCCGGCTGCTCGAGGGCATGGGCATAGCCGTCGCCGCGAACGGCTATGCCGAAACGACTATTGCCGACATCGTGCGGGAGGCGGGCGTTTCTCGCCGCACTTTCTACGAGCATTTCGCGACCAAGTCGGACTGCCTGCTTGCGCTCTACAAGGCCGGCAGCATGCGCGCGCTGAGCGTGTTGGCCGAAGCGGTCGATCCGGACCAGCCTTGGCAGACGCAGGTCGAGCCTTCCCTTGCGGCCTATCTGACCTATCGCTCGCAGGCGCCTGCGCTACTCCGGATGCTGTTCGTCGACATCGTCGGGATGGGCCCGGAAGGGCTTGCCGCGCGCGCAGAGATCAACCGCGAGATCGCCCGCTGGATCCAGGCAGCGACGCACGAAGAGGGAAAGCTGCCGGTTTCGACCGATCTCGCGATGACGGTGATCGGTGGCATCAACGAACTCGTCCTGCGCGCGATTCAGCAGGGCCACTCCGACGATCTCACACCGCTCATCGCGCCGCTGACGCAGATGGTCCTGGCCGTGGCCGGCTATCAGCGGACGTCGGAAGCCTAGATTTTGCGGCGTTGGCGGCGGCTGACTAGAATGCGAACGATTCTTATTGCTTGTTCGCCCATGACTGCCGTTTCATCTTCGACCGCATCCATCGCCGTCGACGCCATCTACCGCGCGCACCACGGCTGGCTGCTCGGATGGTTCCGGCGGCGGCTGGGCGGCGCGTCGTGCGCGGCGGACCTTGCCCACGACACCTTCGTCCGGCTGATCGTGTCTCCCGACGTGCAGTCGCTGGGCGAACCGCGTGCTTTCCTGCGGACGCTGGCGCATGGCGTGGTCGTCAATCACTGGCGGCGGCAGGACATCGAGCGCGCCTGGCTCGAATCGCTGGCCACCATGCCCGAGCCGATGGCACCGTCGCCCGAAGAACGCCTGATGGCGCTGGAGGCGCTGTGCCGCATCGACGCCATGCTCGACCGGCTCAATCCCAAGGCGCGTGCGGCCTTCCTGCTGTCGCAACTCGACGGCCTGACGTATGCCGAGATCGCAGCGCAGCTCGCCGTGTCGGAGCGCATGGTGAAGAAATACATGGCGCAGGCGATGCTGCAGTGCCTCCTTCTTGCGCAGACATGAGTGCCGTCCCGATGAGCGCAGTGCCGCCCAATTTTGAAGAATTGCAACAGGCGGCCGACTGGTTTGCCGTGCTCGGGGACGGTACGACCAGCGAAGCCGAGCGCCTGCAGTGGCAGCGCTGGCTCGATACCGGCCCCGGCCAGCGTGCAGCCTGGCAACGGGTCGAAGCGGTGGCCGGCGAATTTGCGGGACTGGCCGGACTGCCGGCCCGTCGGGCGCTGGAACGCAGCGCTGTCGGCAACCGTCGCCGCGCCACGTTGCGCGCGTTGGCGATCTTGCCGGTCGCGGGACTCGCCGGCTGGCTGGCGGTTCGCGAGACGCCATGGCGCGGCTGGATCGCCGCCTACCGCACCGGCACCGGCGAACGGCGCGAAATCCTCCTTGCCGACGGCAGCCGGCTCTGGCTCAACACCGCCTCCGCGATCGACGTCGATTTCTCCTCCGGCTACCG
>JAQGMX010000032.1 GCA_028292145.1 Variovorax sp. | reverse complement strand
CAGACGATTTCGCTGCTGTCGACCATCAGCGAGCGCGAAAAGGACCAGAACGTCGTCACGCTGTCGACGCTGCACGCGTCGAAGGGCCTCGAATGGCCGCATGTCATGCTGATCGGCGTCAACGAAGGGTTGCTGCCTTTCAAGCTCGACGACGACAACGGCCGGCAGGAAAAAGTCACCGAAAGCGTGCTCGAACGCCTGCAGGAAGAACGCCGGCTGATGTATGTGGGCATCACGCGCGCGCAGCGCACGCTGGCCGTGAGCTGGACCAAGCGCCGCAAGAAGGGCCGCGAGACGGTTCAGGCGATGCCGAGCCGCTTCATCGCCGAGATGGCGCTGGACAAGGCGACGACGAAGGAAGACCCGCGCGAAAAGCTCAAGGCGCTGCGCGCAGAGTTCGCGCGCAAGGTGCAGGACAACGCTGCGGCAGCAGTGGCTGCGAATGCGGCGCACGACGCCGGACGGTCATGAGAACGACGTTTCTTTCGTCGGTGGCTTGGGCGCTCGTGCTGGCCGGCGCCGTTTTCAGCGTCCCTTCGGCATTCGCGGCCGACTGTCCGCAGGAAGCGCTCGACGTGCCGGTGCAGGCGCTCTACGGCAATTGGACGGCGAGTTTCGATGGCGGTCCGCCTGCGGGCGTGCAACTTGCGAGGCACCCGGAATACGAAGGCAGCGTGCGCGGCACCATCGTCCGCGACGGAGTGACGGCGCAATTGGCCGGCGACGTCGACGACGCCGGCCTGCTGACGCTCGACGAGTCGCTGGACGGCGAGCGCATCAGCGCAGTCTGGTCCGGCGACATGCAAAAAGAATCATGTGGCAAGGAGTTCCAGGGAACATGGCGAAATTCGAACGACGACAGCACGCAGCGTTTCGTGCTGCGGAAAGCGGGACAATGACGGTCTATCGTTTTTATCTGGCGACCGCAGCGCTCGCGCTGGGTTCCATCTGCGGCGGCGTGCAGGCGCAACCGGCCGACAAACCCGCCAGCCCGCTGGCCGACTCGGCCCTGACCTGGCAGCAGTGCCAGCGGTTCTCGAACAGCAGCGAGGCCCGCCTGGCCTGCTTCGACCGCTGGGCGCAACAGCAGACGCTCCCCGCCGCGGTGATTCCGAGCGCGCCGCCGGTGCTCGCCAGCACGACGCCGCCGCCGATCGACGCCAGCATGCCGGCCACGCGCGTCGTTTCGGTCTCGACCGAGCAGGGTTGCCGCGACCGCCAGTATTCGGCGCTCTCGCGTTTCTGGGAGCTGGAAGAAGGCAGCGATTGCGGCACCTTCGGTTTCCGCGGCTATCGCCCGCTGACCGTCGCGCTTTCTGCCGCGACCCACAAGCCGGACACGCCCACCTCGCCCGCGCCCGACCACAACGGCACGCCGATCGATTACCAGGCCAACGAAATGCGCATCGGCCTGTCGGTGCGGACCAAGCTGGCGCAGGGCCTGCTCACGCAGAACGACCCAGAGCGCAAGGACTCGCTGTGGTTCGCCTATACCCAGCAGTCGACATGGCAGATCTTCAACGCCGGCCTGTCGCGCCCGTTCCGCACGACCGACCACGAGCCGGAAATGATGTACGTCTACCCGACCGACCTGAAGCTGCCATTCGGCTGGCGCTGGCGGTATGCGGGCGTCGGCATCGTGCATCAGTCCAACGGCCAGACCCAGCCGCTGTCGCGCAGCTGGAACCGCACCTACCTCATGGCCGGCGCCGAGCTGGACGACCGCTTCACGCTGACCGCGCGCGTCTGGGACCGCTGGAAGGAATCAGCTGCCGACGACGACAACCCGGACATCGCCAAGTTCATCGGCCGCGCCGAAATGACCGCGCGCTGGAACTACAACCGCGACAACACCTTCGGCGCCACGGTGCGCAACAACCTGCGCAGCGACGGCCGCGGCTCGCTGCGGCTCGAATGGTTCCGCGCCATCGGCGATCCGGTGACCAGCAACCTGCGCTTCCACACGCAGCTGTTCTACGGCTACGGCGACACGCTGGCCGACTACAACCGCAAACGCACGGTGCTGACCGTCGGGCTGAGCCTGGTCGATTTCTAAGCGTCTGAACGCCCAGCGGCGGCGCGTTCCTACAAGGCTCGCCGTCGAAGTCGAGAACACTCGTGGATTCACACGAGGATGTTTACCAGCGATGCCCTGGCTCAAGTTGTTTCACGTGAGCGCGGTCATTCTGTGGGCCGGCGCTTTGCTGTATCTGCCGCTGGCGATTGCGGCGTCTTCGGGCCGCCGCGCAGCGGACAGCCCTGCCGCACTCGACGTTGAGGGCAGCGCCGACGCGCCCGAGCGCCGCACGCTGCGCGGCCTGTTCGTCGGTGTCGCAACGCCGTTCGCCTTGCTGGCCATCGGCTCCGGTACGGCGTTGTTTCTTCTCTACGGCCCGCTCGCCCACTGGCTGATCGTCAAGCTCGGCTTTGTCAGCCTGCTGGTGCTCGGTCATGCGGCCTGCGGAATGCTCGTGCTGCGTGTCGAGCGGCAGGAAGCCAAAGCCGGGACCGCGTTCGCGGGCTATGCCGTCGCCGTGGTGTCCCTGACCTGGATGGCCGCCATCGCATGGCTGGCGCTCCAAAAGCCGTTTTTCTAATTCATTCGCTCGTATCGACCGCCACCGCATGCTCGTAGACCAGACGTCCGCCCAGGTACGCCGCCAGCCCGATCAACGCCGCCGTCAGAAGCGTCACGCCGACACCCCACGGCCAGATGCGCGCCTCCGCGTCGCCGAGCCGCATCGCCCAGTTCAAGGAAGCGAGCGACAGCATCATCACGGCGATCAGCGCATGGCCCCAGGCGGTGATGAGCCGTCGGATGCGCCGGACCGTCA
>JAQGMX010000020.1 GCA_028292145.1 Variovorax sp. | reverse complement strand
ATATCGAGCGCGCTCGGCTACGGTGCCGCAGCGACCGCTGCACCGACCTGATCGCCGACCTGATCAGTCGCCGGCGACGTGCTGCGTCGCCATCGTCTGCATCGCGGGCGACGACGCGAAATGCGTGGCTTCGACCCAGCGACGCACGCGCTCGGCATCGCCGATGCGGCTTAGCTTGCCGGCGGAATCGAGGAACACCATGATGAGCTTGCGGCCGGCGATCTTGGTCTGCATCACCAGACACTGACCCGCTTCGGAGATGTAGCCGGTCTTCTGCAGACCGATGTCCCAGTCAGGGCTGCGCACCAGTCGATTGGTCGTGTTGTATTGCAAGGTGCGATTGCCGACTTCGACCTGGTAGTTGGGCGAGGTCGACAGTTCGCGCACCATCGCGTTCGACGAGGCGGCGTTCACCAGCAAGGCCAGATCCTGCGCACTCGACTGGTTGTGGAACGAGAGACCGGTCGGTTCGACGTAGCGCGTGTCCTTCATGCCGAGCATCTTGGCCTTGGCATTCATCATGCTGACGAAGGTCGCCAGGCCGCCCGGGTAGGTGCGGCCCAACGCATGCGCCGCGCGGTTCTCGCTCGACATCAGCGCCAGATGCATCATCTCGCCGCGCGACAGCGTCGTGCCGATGCGCAAGCGGGAACTGCTGCCCTTCTCCGTATCGACGTCGTCCTGGGTGATGGTAATAAGTTCTTCGTCGGGCAGATGCGCTTCGCTGATCAGCAGGCCGGTCATCAGCTTGGTGAGCGACGCGATGGGAAGGACGGCATGGTCGTTCTTGCTGAACAATACTTCACGCGTTTCCTGGTCGATGACCAACGCGGCATTCGATTTCAGATCGAGCAGGTCGCCGGTGCGGTGCAGGCCGGCCATCTGACCGTAGGAAAGACGCGGCGTTTCGGCGACACGGACCACCGAGCGACGCTGGACAGCGACGACGGTCTTGCCGTTCTTCTTGCGAATCGTCGCGATGACGTTGCTGCCGCCGCGAACCGATTTTTCGGCGTCGGCATTGCGTTGCGCACGGGGCGCGGCCTTAACTGTCGTTGCCTTGCGCCGGTCGCTGACAGACGCCTGAGCCTTCTTGACGTTTGCCTCTTTCTTGGCCGCCTGAGCCGCCGGCAGCAGCATGGCGGACGCACACAGCGCCAGCGCAACAGCGCGCAACGCGGGCATCAACCGCTGGCTTGAAACTCGGTCGGAACGGGCTTCGGGCATCAAAACTCTCCAGCGGAAAAACAACAAGGTGTCGCAGTGTATCGAAATCGAAAAAAGCACGCAATAACAATTACTTGCGCGCCTTTCTTAACTCGAAATGAAGGAGTTCCGATCAAATTGTTACAAAGAGAAAATGACGAGAACTAAAGACGCATATGCCAAATCGTGCTTGATTGCGTGGCGCGCAGCGCGTCGATCCGATAAGCAACGCGCCGCCAGCAGCCGCGGCTGACCGCCAAAGAGGCTCGGAGCAGAAAAACGTGCGTTTTCCTGCACCGAACGGAGCCGGTAGGCGATTTCCCACCATCGAGACGGGTTCGCAGCCGACAGATCAGACCGGTGCTGCTTTGTTCTTCGCGGTGCGCGCGCCTTGCGCCTTTGCACGCTCCAGGCCCGAAACGATCGCCTTGAGGGACGCAGAGATGATGTTCGCATCCATGCCGACGCCGAACAGCGTCTGGGTATCGTCGACGCGCAGTTCGAGATATGCGACGGCCTGCGCATCCGCACCCGCACCGATCGCATGCTGGTGGTAATCGATCACACGGATCGCGTGGCCGGTCGTGTTCGCCAGCGCATTGATGAAGGCGTCGATCGGCCCGTTGCCGCGCCCTTCGATCTTCCGGATCTCGCCTTCCCACGGCATATCCGCACGAAGAACCACCACTGCATCCGCACCCTCGCCCTGCTCTTCCAGAACACGATGCTGCGGTCCGGTGATCGACTTGATCCGATATTCGGTCTCGAAAAGCTGCCAGAGATCGGCGGCCGTGAGTTCCTTGCCGGCCACGTCCATGACGCGCTGCACGTTCTGCATGAACTCCATCTGCAGGCGGCGCGGCATCTCGATGCCGTACTCGCTTTCGAGCAGATAGGCCATGCCGCCCTTGCCCGACTGGCTGTTCACGCGGATCACCGCCTCGTAGCTGCGGCCCACATCCTTCGGATCGATCGGCAGATACGGCATGTCCCAGATGTCGCCGTCCTTACGCGCGCTGAAGGCTTTCTTGATCGCGTCCTGGTGCGAGCCCGAAAACGAGGTGTAGACCAGGTCACCGACATACGGATGACGCGGATGCACAGCGATCTGGTTGCAGTGCTCGACCGTGACCCGGATCTCGTCGATGTTCGAAAAGTCGAGTTCCGGCGAAACGCCCTGCGTGTAGAGATTGAGCGCGACGTTCACCAGATCGAGGTTGCCGGTGCGCTCGCCGTTGCCGAAGAGGCAGCCTTCGATGCGGTCGGCGCCGGCCATGAGGGCGAATTCGCCGGCTGCCGTGCCCGTGCCGCGGTCGTTGTGTGGATGCACGCTGAGCACGATCGCATCACGGCGCTCGAGGTTGCGATGCATCCACTCGATCATGTCGGCGAAGATGTTCGGCGTCGAATGCTCGACAGTCGATGGCAGATTGACGATGCACTTGTGTGCCGGCGTCGGTGCCCAGACCGCCGTCACTGCGTCAACGACGCGCTTGGAGAACGCCAAGTCGGTGCTGGAGAACATTTCCGGCGAATACTGGAAGATCCACTTGGTGTTCGGCTGCTTTGCGGCGCAGTCGTTGAACATTTTTGCGTGCGTGGTGGCCAGTTCGACGATCTCGTCTTCATCCATGCCCAGCACGACACGGCGCATGATCGGCGCGACCGCGTTGTAGAGATGCACGATGGCCTTGGGCGCACCCTGAAGTGCCTCGAAGGTCCGCGCGATGAGGTGGTCGCGGGCCTGTGTCAGCACCTGGATCGTCACGTCATCGGGGATGCGATCTTCGTCGATCAGGCGGCGCACGAAGTCGAATTCGACCTGCGACGCCGACGGGAATCCGACTTCGATCTCCTTGAAGCCGATCGCCACCAGCGTCTCGAACATGCGCATCTTGCGGGCAATGTCCATCGGCTCGACCAACGCCTGGTTGCCGTCGCGCAGATCGGTCGACAGCCAGATCGGTGCCTTGGTCAGGACGGCATCGGGCCAGGTGCGGTTCTTGAGGCCGATCGGTGCAAAGGCGCGGTACTTGCTGGCGGGTTGCTTCAACATGCGATTCTTTCGATGGGTGCTGCGATGAGCGATGCGATGGGTGATGAATTCACCAGCAACCCAAACAAAACGGCCCGTTGCTGATGCGAACGGGCCGTTGATGTGGGATGCGCGTGCGCTACCTACTCCGCCCGAAGGGGATCAGTAGTAGGGCCAGCGAAAACATGTTCATGAGGCTGCCGAATATAGCAGAGCGACGGCTACTTGTGCAGCCCGCGCTCGTCCGGTTCATCGGTGGAAATACTGATGACGCTGACCGGCTGACCCTTGGCGCGTCGCCATGCGTAGACCACGTAACCGCTCAACCCGTACGCGACGAAGATGCCGAACAGCACCGTCGGCGGGTGGATGTTGATCACCGCGATGGCCAGGGCGATCAGCACGATGACGGCAAACGGAACGCTCTTCTTCATCTGGATGTCCTTGAAGCTGTAGAACGGCGCGTTGGTCACCATCGACAGTCCGGCGTACAGCGTGAAGGCGAACGTCACCCAGGTGATCTGGGTCCACGAGAGGTACAGCACCTCGCCGCCGCGTTTGCCCCATTCGGTCATCAACCAGATGAACCCGGCCACCAGCGCCGCTGCGGCCGGCGACGGCAGACCCTGGAACCATCGCTTGTCGACCGTACCGGTGTTGACGTTGAAGCGCGCCAGACGCAACGCACCGCAGGCGCAATACACGAAAGCCGCGATCCAGCCCCAGCGTCCGAGGCCTTTCAGCGACCATTCGTAGGCGATCAGCGCCGGCGCGGCGCCGAACGACACCATGTCGGACAACGAATCCATCTGCTCGCCGAACGCGCTCTGCGTATTGGTCATGCGCGCCACGCGTCCGTCGAGGCTGTCCAGAATCATCGCGGCGAAGACGCCGAGCGCTGCCTGGTCGAAACGTGCGTTCATCGCCATCACGACCGAATAGAACCCGCCGAACAGCGCAGCCAGCGTGAACAGGTTGGGCAGGATGTAGATGCCCTTGCGACGCTTGCGCGGCGTCACGTCGTCCGGGAGCGTGTCGTCATGCATGGAAGGTCGCCCTCACATTGGCAAAACAGGATGTAATTTTCATCGCGGAAGTGTAGTTCAGCGTTCTCTGGGAACCATCAGAAACGCGCCAATGAAAAAGGCCACCGCAAGGTGGCCCCGGGGACGCGCGGACCCAAGCGTCCGGATGCGCGGTTCTAACTCAGTTCTTGCTCTGGTCGACCAGCTTGTTCTTCATGATCCAAGGCATCATCTGGCGCAGCTGGGCACCGACCACTTCGATCTGGTGTTCCGCGTTGATGCGGCGGCGGCTGATCAGCGTCGGCTGACCCGCGGCGGCTTCGAGCACGAAGCTCTTGGCGTATTCGCCGGTCTGGATGTCCTTCAGGACCTGCTTCATCGCTTTCTTGGTCTCGTCGGTCACGATGCGCGGGCCGGTGACGTACTCGCCGTATTCGGCGTTGTTCGAGATCGAGTAGTTCATGTTGGCGATGCCGCCTTCATAGATCAGGTCGACGATCAGCTTGAGTTCGTGCAGGCATTCGAAATACGCCATCTCAGGCGCGTAGCCGGCTTCCACCAGCGTCTCGAAACCGGCCTTGATCAGCTCGACGGCGCCGCCGCAGAGCACGGCCTGTTCGCCGAACAGATCGGTCTCGGTTTCTTCGCGGAAGTTGGTTTCGATGATGCCGGCCTTGCCGCCGCCGTTGGCGGTGGCGTAGCTCAGCGCGAGGTCACGCGCCTTGCCGGACTTGTCCTGATGCACTGCCACGAGGTGAGGCACGCCGCCGCCTTGCGTGTAGGTGCTGCGAACCGTGTGGCCCGGGGCCTTCGGCGCGACCATCCAAACGTCGAGGTCTTCGCGCGGCTGGACGAAACCGTAGTGCACATTGAAGCCGTGAGCGAACACGAGCGAAGCGCCCTGCTTGATGTGCGGTGCGACGTCGTTCTTGTAGACGTTGGCGATCTGCTCATCGGGCAGCAGGATCATGACGACGTCGGCCGACTTCACGGCATCGGCCACTTCGGCGACCTTCAGGCCGGCCTTCTCGACCTTGGACCACGAAGCGCCGCCCTTGCGCAGGCCGACCACGACCTTGACGCCGCTGTCATTCAGATTCTGTGCGTGTGCATGGCCTTGCGAGCCATAGCCAATGATCGCAACCGTCTTGCCCTTGATGAGGCTGAGATCGGCGTCCTTGTCGTAATAAACCTTCATGATGTTCTCCAGATAGTTGCTTGCTTCGAAGCAGTTGTGTTGTGCCGTTCGTCCTGAGCCTGTCGAAGGGCTCAATCCAGTCCCCGCTGGCGCAGGGGCTTCGACAAGCTCAGCCCGAACGGACGGCGGCTGAGCTCCGATTCATGGCAGCGCTCAGACCCTGAGGATGCGTTCGCCGCGCCCGATGCCGCTCGCGCCGGTGCGTACCGTTTCCAGGATCGCGGCCCGATCGATCGCTTCCAGGAAGGCATCGTTCTTGGCGTGATCGCCGGTCAGCTCGATCGTGTAGCTCTTGTCGGTGACGTCGATGACGCGGCCGCGGAAGATTTCCGCCATCCGCATCATCTCTTCGCGCTCCTTGCCGACCGCGCGCACCTTGACCATCATGAGTTCGCGCTCGGTGTACGCACCTTCGGTGAGGTCGACGACCTTGACCACTTCGATCAGCCGGTTCAGGTGCTTGGTGATCTGCTCGATGACCTCGTCGGAACCCGTCGTCACGATGGTCATGCGCGAGAGGCTCGGGTCCTCGGTCGTCGCGACGGTCAGGGATTCGATGTTGTAGCCGCGGGCCGAGAACAGACCCACGACGCGGGAAAGAGCACCGGGCTCGTTTTCCAGCAGGACGGCAATGATGTGTTTCATGTATGCAGACTCCTCTTTTCGCCGCCCTCCCCCGCGCACGGTAATGCGCGGGCTCGGCGGGCAATAGATTCGTCAGTGAAGGATTGAGAAAGCGAATTCGCGAAATTGCGAAGGATCAGAGATCTTCGGCGCCGAGCAGCATTTCGGTGATGCCCGCGCCGGCCTTGACCATCGGGTACACGTTCTCGGTCGGGTCGGTGCGGAAATCCATGAACACGGTGCGATCCTTGAGCTTGCGGGCTTCGCGCAGCGCCGGCTCCACGTCCTGCGGACGCTCGATCAGCATGCCGACGTGGCCATAGGCCTCAGCCAGCTTCACGAAATTCGGCAGCGCATCCATGTAGCTGTGGCTGTAGCGGCCCGAATACTCGATTTCCTGCCACTGCCGCACCATGCCGAGATAACGGTTGTTCAGCGCGCAGATCTTGATCGGCGTGTTGTATTGCAGGCAGGTCGAGAGTTCCTGGATGCACATCTGCACGGAACCTTCGCCGGTGATGGTGAACACCTCCGACTCGGGCTTGGCCAGCTTGATGCCCATCGCATACGGAATGCCGACGCCCATCGTGCCCAGGCCGCCGGAATTGATCCAGCGACGCGGCTCGTCGAAGCGGTAGTACTGCGCGGCCCACATCTGGTGCTGACCGACGTCGGACGTGATGTAGGTGTCAGCGTCCTTGGTCATGTTCCAGAGCGTCTCGACCACGAATTGCGGCTTGATCACGTCCTTGTTGCCGCGGTCGTAGGCCAGGCAATCCTTGCTGCGCCATGCCTCGATCGTGTTCCACCAGTCGGACAGCGCCCCGGCGTCCGGCTTCTGCGTGGCTTCGCGGATCATCGAAATCAGTTCGACCAGCACGTCCTTCACGTCGCCGACGATCGGGATGTCGACCTTGACGCGCTTGGAAATGCTCGACGGATCGATGTCGACGTGGATGATCTTGCGTTCGTTCAGCGCGAAATGCTTCGGATTGCCGATCACGCGGTCATCGAAACGCGCGCCGAGCGCCAGCAACACATCGCAGTTCTGCATCGTGTTGTTGGCCTCGACCGTGCCGTGCATGCCGAGCATGCCGAGGAACTTGCGGCTGCTCGCCGGGTAGGCGCCGAGGCCCATCAGCGTGCTCGTCACCGGATAGCCCAGCATGTCGACCAGCACGCGCAGTTCATTGCTCGCGTTGGCCAGCAACACGCCGCCGCCGGTGTAGATATAGGGCCGCTTGGCGTTCAGCAGCAGCTGCAGCGCCTTGCGAATCTGACCACCGTGACCCTTGCGCACCGGGTTGTAAGAGCGCATCTCGACCTTGTCGGGATAGCCGGTGTAAACCGCCTTCTTGAAGGAAACGTCCTTCGGAATGTCGACCACCACGGGACCCGGACGGCCGGTACGTGCGATGTGGAAGGCCTTCTTCATCGTCATGGCCATGTCGCGCACGTCCTTGACCAGGAAGTTGTGCTTCACGATGGGGCGCGTGATGCCGACGGTGTCGCATTCCTGGAAAGCATCGGTGCCGATCGACGAGGTCGAGGTCTGGCCGCTGATGATCACCATCGGAATCGAGTCCATGTACGCAGTCGCGATGCCGGTGACGGCGTTCGTCAGGCCGGGCCCCGATGTGACCAGCGCCACGCCGACTTCGCCCGTAGCGCGCGCGAATCCGTCGGCCGCGTGCACAGCGGCCTGCTCATGCCGGACCAGCACATGCTGAATGGTGTCTTGCTTGTAGAGCGCGTCGTAGATGTACAACACGGCACCGCCCGGGTAACCCCAGAGGTATTCGACGCCTTCGGCCTGCAGTGCCTTGACCAGCACCTCAGCGCCCATGAGCTCTTGAGATTGATTGTTTGCCGCGTTCGACTGAGCCGATGCAGCTGCCGCGGAAGCGAGTTCCGCCTTCGAGATTTCCATGATGAACCTTAGTGTTTTTTCGGGAACGAAAAACCTTGGGTGCTCCTTGCCAACCCTCGTGAGGCCGCGTCGGAACTTGAGACCAAAGCCATGGGCGGACTTCATATGTACCGCCGGACCGTGACCCGTTTGCCTTTTGACTTGCAATGCGAATTATGACATTGACAGAGCCCCAAAATCGTCAGTCAAGATCAACCCTAAGCGCCGATGCAATAATTAGCGCGAAAAGACAACGCTCCAGCGAGAGCGAAACCCACTCGGCGCCGCGATGCGCTGCCCACGCTTGGCCACCGAAAAAGAACTTTCCGATTTCCTGAAAAGCGTCGAACGACGTGCCTTCAAGCGGTCGATCTACCACGTGCGGGACGAGGAAGCCGCTCTCGACATCGTGCAGGACAGCATGATGAAGCTCGCCGAGCATTACGGCGACAAGCCGCCCAACGAACTCCCGATGCTGTTCCAGCGCATCCTGTCGAACTGCACGCTCGACTGGTTCCGCCGTCAGAAGACACGGCGTGCGCTGTTCTCCAACCTGAGCGACTTCGAATCGCCCGACGATTCCGGCGATTTCGACTTGCTGGAAAACTTCACTTCCCACACGGACACGCGCGAAACCGAGAGCGCGGAAGACACCACGCGGCGGGCCCAGGTTTTCCATGAGATCGAAGAACAGATCGCGGCACTGCCGGGCCGTCAACGCGAGGCTTTCCTGATGCGTTACTGGGAAGAAATGGACGTGGCCGAAACGGCTGCAGCCATGGGCTGCTCCGAAGGCAGCGTCAAGACCCATTGTTCGCGTGCAGTCCACGCGTTGAGCAAAGCGCTCACTGCCAAGGGAATATCGCTATGAACACCTCGCTTTCACCCGCCAACGCCGGGCTCTCTGCACAGGAGGCGCAATTCGGCCGTCTCGTTGCCGCACGCCTTTCGGCCGGCTCCGAAAACATATCGCACGACGTCGGCGAGCGCCTGCGCGTCGCGCGCATGCAGGCCGTCGCCCGCCGCCGACAGCCGGCGGACGTGCGTGCGGCCGTGGTCGCCTCCAACGGCGTCGCGACACTGGGCGGCGTCTGGTGGACCCGGCTCGGCGCCATCGTGCCTCTGGTCGCGCTTGTCGCAGGCCTGATCACGGTCAGCGTGATGCAGGAAGAGAACCGCACCAGCGAACTCGCGGAGGTCGATTCGGCCCTGCTGACCGACGACCTGCCGCCAGCGGCCTACACCGACCCCGGATTCGCACAGTTTCTGAAGAACGACGCGCTGTCCAAGCGTTGAAGTTGTCGCCGGCTTGTTTCCGGTTTATCAATTCGAACATCACTTCTTCGCATATCACAAGCCGCAACGCGTCTCAAAGACTCTTACCGTCCGCATGCCATCCCAAGTTGTCAAACTCCCGCTTTCGTCGTTGAAGCGCCGTCTCGCTCCCCCTCTGGTGGTGGGCGCCATCGCGTTGTCGATGGCGGGCGTCGGGTCCGTAGCAACGGCCGCGCCGGTGCTGCAAGGCACACCGTCTGCGAAGACAGGCACTGCAAAACCGGCATCCGCTTCCCGACCTCACTGGCGTGATCTGACGGCTCAGCAGCAACAGGCGCTGAATCCGCTCGCTGCCCACTGGGACGGCCTGTCGGAGTCGCAGAAGCGCAAATGGATCGTCATTTCGCGTAACCAGGGAAAGCTGTCGCCGGAAGAGAGAGCCGTACAGCACAGCCGCATGACCGAGTGGGCCGGCCTGAGCCGTCAGCAGCGCGAACAGGCGCGCTTCAATTTCGACGAGGTTAAGCAGGTCCCCGCCGCCGAGCGAAAGGCGAAGTGGGAGGCGTATCAGGCGCTATCGGACGACGAGAAACGCCGTCTGGCCGATAGCGCCGCCAAACGTCCGCAGGGTGCGGCGGGAACGATCCGCCCCGTGCCGGTGCAAAAGCTGGCGCCGGTGCCGGCCGCGCGTGTCGCAGGCCGTCCGGGTCCGCGGATCGAAATTGCGCCGATATCGCCTGCATCACCGGTCAAGCAGGTGCAGGACGAGTCGCCGGCGCCCGTCGCTCCGGCACCCGTCGTCCCCCTGCTTTCGAACTGATCGCAAGGTGGCGATCGAAACACCCGGCCTCTGGCGCCGCATGGCCTGCTGGCTTTACGAAGGCATGCTGCTGTTCGCCGTCGTGTTCGTGGCGGGCTGGCTGTTCAGCACGCTGGGGCAGATGCGCGACGCCATGGATTCCCGCCGTCATCTGTTGCAGGCGTTTCTCTTCGTCGTCTTCGGCATCTACTTCGTCTGGTTCTGGTCTAAAGGCCAGACGCTGGCAATGAAGACCTGGAACATCCGCATGGTCGACTGCGCCGGCCGACCGGTCACGCAGGCACGTGCCGTAGTGCGTTACCTGCTCGGCTGGGTCTGGTTCCTGCCGCCGTTCGCAGCCATCGCGCCTTTCAAGCTTTCGGGCGGCGAGTCGGTGCTGTTGATCGGCGGCTGGGTGATCGTCTGGGCGCTGCTCTCGCGCTTCCATCCGCAAGGTCAGTTCTGGCACGACGCCTGGGCCGGTACCCGGCTCGTCACATCCAAACCGATGAGTCGCCGATGAGCGAAAACCTTCCACCCGCTCCCGACGCGGTGAATCCACAGAAGTCGCGCCAAGGCGTCGAGCGAATCTGGCATGCGACCCTGATCTCCATCGCCGGCTTTCGTGCCGGCTGGCGCGAAGCTGCGTTTCGGCAGGAGGTACTTTGCGCCGTCGTCATGGTCCCCGGCGCTTTCTGGATTGGGCAGAGCTGGGTCGAAGTGGCCATGCTTGTCGCGCTGGTTGTTCTGGTGATGATCGTCGAGCTGCTCAACAGCGGGATCGAAGCCGCCATCGACCGCATCGGCCCCGAATGGCATGCCTTCTCGAAAGACGCCAAAGACCTCGGCAGCGCTGCGGTGCTGCTGTCGATCCTGCTGTGCAGCGGCGTATGGCTCGCAGCGCTTTGGCATGCATGGCAGCGATGGAGCGCCGGCTGAACAGTCACGCGATCACGGCATGATGAGCACATGAATCCTGCTTTTTCAATTTGCGTCTATTGCGGCTCGCGCCCCGGCGAGCGTCCTGAATTCACCGAGGCGGCGCAGGCTGTCGGCCGCTGGATCGGCGAGCGTCGCGGCCAGCTCGTCTACGGCGGCGGTCGAACCGGCCTGATGGGCACCGTGGCCGAGGCGACACGCGCGGCCGGCGGCCGGGTCGTCGGCATCATTCCCAAGGCGCTGGTCGATCGCGAACTGGCCAATACGCTCTGCGACGAACTGCACGTGGTCGACACCATGCATGAACGCAAAGCCATGATGGGCGAGCGCGCCGACGCGTTCCTGACGCTGCCCGGCGGCATCGGCACCTTCGAGGAGCTGTTCGAGATGTGGACCTGGCGCCAGCTCGGCTATCACGACAAGCCCGTCGGCATCCTGAATGTCGCTTCGTACTACGACGGCCTGCTGGCCTTCCTCGGCCACAGCGTGAAGGAAGGCTTCATGGGAACGTGGCAGATGGAACTGATCCGCAGCGGCGACGAGAGCGCCGCGTTGCTGCAGGCACTGGTCGACGAAGCCGGACACCACCCGAAAGGCGACACGCTGGCCGACGTCGTCTGAAGCCGGTCAGACAACGTCAAACAATCGTCAGACCGCCGCTTCGTCTTCCTCGCCGGTGCGGATGCGGACGACGCGCTCGACACTGGTGACGAAGATCTTGCCGTCACCGATCTTGCCGGTGCGCGCCGCACTGACGATGGCATCGACGCAGCGCTCGAGGTCGCCCTCGTTGACGACGACCTCGATCTTCATCTTCGGTAAGAAATCCACCACGTATTCCGCGCCGCGATACAGCTCGGTGTGGCCCTTCTGGCGACCAAAGCCCTTGACTTCCGTCACCGTGAGCCCAGTGACGCCGACTTCTGCCAGCGCCTCGCGCACGTCGTCGAGCTTGAAGGGTTTGACGATGACGGTGATGAGCTTCATGGGGCTGTTTTCCTGCAATTTCGTTGAGTTACAGGCGATAGGGTAACGCCAATCCCGCCAGCGCGGCGACGCGGGTACTCGCCGGCTGGTACGCTCCGACGGCGATGCCCGCCAGTTCCTCCAGCACCCCTCCGGAAGCGTCTCCAGAAGCGTCCCCCAAAGCCTCCTCCAAAGCCACGTTCCAGACCTTTTCGACATGGTTCGGCGGACAGGCTTACGTGCTTCTCGTTTTTACGATGCTGGTCTGGGGCGCGAACTCGGTGGCGGCGCGGCTGGCGGTGGGCGAGATTCCGCCGATGCTGCTGACTTCACTGCGCTGGGCGATCTGTTGCGCGGCACTCTTTGCCACGTCCCGCCGAGAAATCGCCGCCCACTGGCGCATCCTGATTCCTCACTGGCGCTACCTGCTGCTCATGGGCTCGCTGGGATTCACCGGCTTCAACGCCCTCTTCTACGCGGCGGCGCACCACACGACCGCGGTCAATCTCGCCATCATCCAGGGCACGATTCCGGTATTCGTGCTGATCGGCGGACTGCTTTTCCTGGGCACGCGCGTCCGGGCGATGCAGGTGCTCGGTGTATTGCTCACGCTTTCAGGCATCGCGGTCGTCGCGTCGCAAGGCCAGGTGGCGTTGCTGCGCTCGCTGGCATTCAACATCGGCGATGTCTGGATGGTGATCGCGTGCATGCTTTACGCTTTCTACGCGCTGGGCTTGCGGCGGCGCCCCGCCGTACCGCCGATCGTTTTCTTCACCGCCGTTGCGCTCGTCGCCGCTCTGGTATCGCTTCCGCTGGCGGGCGCCGAAATCGCGCTCGGGCAGTCCTTCATGCCCACCGGCAAAGGCTGGCTGCTGCTGCTTTTCACCGGCCTGCTGCCCTCGTTCATTTCGCAGGTCACGTTCATCAAGGCGGTCGGGCTGATCGGTCCGGCGCGCGCCGGCGTCTTCATGAATCTCGTGCCTGTTTTCGGACCGATTCTGGCGGTCGCCGTGCTGGGCGAGTCGCTATCGGTCTACCACGGGGTGGCGCTGGCCCTGGTGCTGGGCGGCATTGCCGTCGCCGAACGTCATGGCAAGCCGCCTTTGCCGAATTGACGAACTGACGAACTGAAAGATCTGCCGTGTCCGATCCGACCCTCCGCATCCACGACAACCCGTCCGCCATCGACGCCGCGGCGTGGAACGAACTGCTCGCACTGCAGGCCGCGCCGAGCCCGTTCATGCGCCACGAATACCTGGCCGCCATGCACGACAGCGGCAGCGCCAGCCCGCGCAGCGGCTGGACGGCGCAGTTTGCGACCCTCTGGCGCGGCAAGAAGATGCTGGGTGCCTGCCCGCTCTACGTCAAGGACCATTCCTACGGCGAATATGTGTTCGACTGGGCCTGGGCCAACGCCTACGAACAGCATGGCCTTTCCTACTATCCGAAGGCCGTCGTCGCGGTGCCATTCACGCCCGTGCCCGGATCGCGTCTGCTGGCCCGCGATGCAGAAAGCCGCGCGTTGCTGGTCCAAGGACTGCTGCAATGGTGCAAGCAGGCCGAGCTGTCGTCGCTGCATCTTCTTTTCGGGGCTGACGAAGACATCACGGCGTGCAGTGATGCCGGCCTGATGCTGCGCAACACAGTGCAGTTCCACTGGTCAAATGCCGGCTACCCGGATTTCGACGCTTTCCTCGCCAGCCTCGCGCACGACAAGCGCAAGAAAATCCGCCAGGAGCGCCGCAAGGTACGCGATGCCGGCGTGCTTTTTCGCTGGGCGCGCGGAAAGGACATCACCACCGACGATTGGGATTTCTTCTACCGCTGCTATGAGCGCACCTACCTCGAACACGGCAACGCGCCTTACCTGAGCCGCGACTTTTTTGCGCGCATGGCAGCCGATCTGCCCGAAGCCTGGCTGCTTTTCATCGCCGAGCGCGACGG
>JAQGMX010000014.1 GCA_028292145.1 Variovorax sp. | reverse complement strand
ACGCCGCCGCGCCAGACCGCCCCGACTGGACCATCGACCAGGGCTGGAGCAATTACACGCCGGCCGAGCACGCGGTCTGGAAAACGCTTTTCGAGCGCCAGACGAAGCTGCTGCCCGGTCGTGCCTGTGACGCTTTCATCGACGGCATGAACAGCCTGCCGATCGGGGCCGACCGCATTCCCGATTTTGTCGAACTCAGCGAAGTGCTGATGCAGCGGACCGGCTGGCAGGTCGTCGCGGTGCCGGGGCTGGTACCGGACGAGGTGTTTTTCGAACATCTCGCCAACCGGCGTTTTCCGTCGGGCAACTTCATCCGAAAGCCGCACCAGCTCGACTATCTGGAAGAGCCGGACGTCTTTCACGACGTCTTTGGCCACGTGCCGATGCTGATGAACCCGGCCATCGCCGATTACATACAGGCTTACGGCAAGGGCGGTTTACGGGCGCAGAAGCTGGGCGTGCTCGACAAGCTGGCGCGCGTCTACTGGTATACGGTGGAGTTCGGCCTGATCCGCCAGCCCGACGGCTTGCGTATCTACGGTGCCGGCATCGCCTCGTCGCGCACCGAAAGCGTCTTCGCACTCGAGGACGCTTCACCCAACCGCATCGGTTTCGACCTCGAACGCGTGATGCGCACAAACTATCGCATCGACGATTTCCAGGAAAGTTACTTCGTCATCGAAAGCCTGACGCAGCTGCTCGACTTGGCGACGATCGACTTCGGTCCGCTGTACGAACGCATCGCAGGCCGGCTGGATTACCAGCCGGGCGATGTGCTCGCTACCGATCGGGTGCTGGTCAGGGGCACGGGCACGTACCACGAATACAAGAAAAGTAACTAGTTTTACTTACACTTCAGGGTTTCCGTGCTGGCGATCGTGCCGCATTCGTGGGTATCTTCCAGTGGATGCCGCACTTCGTGCAGCGTGGAGACCACGATGAGCACTCGGAACAGCCCGTCAAAGGCTGAGTCTCTTCGCAATCCAGCCGTGGTCGCAGCGGTCTTGGTGGTGGGCTCTGTAGTGGGGATCACGACACTGTTTGTGCAACTGCTCCCCGATGCGCCGGCATGGAAGTTCGGCCTGGTCGACCAGCCGTTCTGGCTCGCAGGCGGCTTCCTGCTTTTTGCGGCGCTGAAGCGCAGAGGCGCGGGGCGCGTCGCCATGTCTTTGTGGGGTTTCGGGTCGATCCTGCAAATTGTGTTCGTCGCATGCGAACTCTGGGACGGCAAGTCATTGGGCGCAAGCTCGTTGTCCTCCGGCGATCTGGCGTCGATTGCCGGATGGAGCCGGCTGCTGGCGATCGAGTGCTACGTCGTCGCGCTGGTGCTGGCCGGCACGATCGGGCGAACCGACCCGATCCTGAATGCGATGCGCCGTTTGCACGATGCGCCGGGCGACATGGAGGACAAGGCGCTCTTCGCCGATCGCTGCCGACAGGAAGGTCTGGCCGTCCCGCAGACGCTGCTCGAAAGCGGCGGCGGGAAGGACGGAGTCACTTGGCATGTGTCGCGCGACCAGCTCGACCGCGACCTGCTCTGCAAGCCGCGCAGCGGCAGCAATTCGCTCGGCAATCTGATATTCCGTCGGATTGCACCGAATCTTTATCGGGATCCCGAAGGTGATCAGGTCGACCTCGACACCGTGTTGGCCTGGGTCGATGCGTACAGCCGGACGACACCTGTGATCGTGCAGCCCCGGCTGCGCACCAGCCCGGAGTTGGCCGATCTCGCCGACCATTCGCTCGTGACGGCGCGGGTGCTGACCTGCCTGGACAGCGAGAACCGTCCCTTTCCGACCCATGCATTCCTGCGCATTCCGGGCGGACGCGAGCCCGGATGGCGCGGCAAAGCGCAGTACTTCGTTCCGATCGATCTCGAAAATGGCTCCTTGGGCGCAATGACCAACGACCTGTCGAAGAGCTTCGCCAGGCGTTTCGGCCGCTCCCCGGTGACAGGTCAGGCGGTCGAAGATCGCGTGCTTCGCGCCTGGCCGGCGATCCAGGCTCTGGCGCTCAAAGCACACCGCGCGTTCCCGCAGCGGATTCTTGTCAGCTGGGACATTGCGTTGACCGACGAAGGCCCGCTTTTGCTGGCCGGCAGCATCAGCCCGGACGTCATGTTTCCCCAACGCCGTGATCGCGAGCGCATCGCCCTCAGCCCGTTGGGTTCCTTGCTTCAGCACCATGTCGCCGTGCGCCACGGAGGCGGCAACCTGGATTGAGGCTTGCGCTGGCTGGTGGTCAGGATCGCTGGATAGAGTGCGGTGGACGCCGCATGTCGCGCGGCCTGGAAACCACGATGCTCGCTCGGAACAGTCCGTTCAAAACGCCTTCGCTGCAGGCAGCGACAGTGATGGCATGGGCGCTGGCCGTCGCGGCGGCGACCGTTTTTGCGCAGCTCGTTTCCGACACGCCGGCGTGGCAGTTCGACTCCGCCGTCCATCTCAGCTCCGATCTGGCCGTCGCAACCGGCCTCGGCTGGACGCTGTTTCAGCGCGTGCTGCATCGCGAGCCGGGTCGCGAGCGTGGCCGGTGGATGCTGGCGCTCTGGGCGATGGTGGTGCTGGGCGCCATCCAATCCACCGACTGGCTCGTCGGCAGCGGCTTCATGACCGACGACTGGCTGGTCGACCTGCCGTTCTGGCTGGCTGCCACCGTCATGGTGCGCGAGGTGCTGCGGCGCGGACGCGAACGACCCGGCGCGCAGGCATTGTGGCGGATGGGTATGGTCCTGCAGTTCGTTTTTATCGTCTGCGATCTCTGGGAAGGCAAATCGCTCAACGCCTGGTTGATATCCGCCGGCGACCTGGCATCGATCGCCGAATGGAGCGAGTTGCTGGCGATCGAGTGCTATGTCGTTGCGCTGGTGCTGGTGGGTGCGGCCCGCAGCGATGCGTCGACGGCAGCGCGTCCGGTCCGGGCGGTCGGCGCCGAGGCACGCCGCATCTATCGGGAGGCGCATCTGTTCCGGAAAGCGATCTATCCGCCGGTCCGTTGGGCTCTGTGGCCGGGACTGCGCGGCGCGGTGCTCGTCGCTGGCAGCGTCGGACTGGTGGCGGTGCTGGGCCCGGCCGCCAGGCGCGCCTCCGGTCGCACGTTGCGGGCACAGCTCGGCGACTTGCTTTCACTGTGCCTGCGGCACGATTTCGACCCGCTTGCCTACTACTTCCAGGAGCTGTATCGCGTGGGCGGCCGGGCGGAAGCGGCGTACTACCTCACGCGCAGCGAGACCAAGAACGGCCTTCTCCATGTACTGAATTCGATGCGACGGTCACCCGACGGTCCGCGCGAGATGAAAGACAAGGTGCTTTTCGCAGCCTGCTGCAGGCGCGAAGGCCTTCCCGTGCCACAGACGCTTCTTGAAAGCGGTGAAAGCGGTGAAAGCGGTGAAAGTCGCGACGGCGTGACATGGAAAGTCCCGCGCGACCAGCTCGACCTCGACCTGTTCTGCAAACTGCGCAGCGGCCGGGGCGCGCACGGCGTCCTGGTGTTCCGGCGCATCGCGCCCGACCGGTATCTGGATCCCGAGGGTGAAGAGATCGATCTCGACACCGTTAGGGTCTGGCTGGAGGCGGCCAGCCGGGCCGCGCCGGTCATCGTCCAGCCCCGGCTTCGCAACCATCGCGAACTCGCCGATCTTGCAGATCAGTCGCTCGTGACGGTCCGCGTGCTGAGTTGCCTCGACAGCGAGAGCCGGCCTGTCGTCACGCACGCCTTTTTACGCATCCTTTCCAAGCTGGAGCCGAAATGGCACCGCAAGGACGAGTACGGCGTGCCGATCGATCTGGTCAGCGGTCGGCTCGGCGCGACGACGAGCGACCGGCTGGCGAGCTGCGCGCTGCGCTTTTCCCATCATCCGGTGACCGGACAAGCCGTCGAGGGACGCGTGCTGGAAAGCTGGCCGGCGATTCAGGCGCTGGCGCAGGACGCGCATCGCGCCTTCCCGCATCGCATCGTCGTGGGCTGGGACATCGCCATGACCGACGACGGCCCGATGCTGCTCGAGGGCAACATCAACCTGGACATCATGTTTCCGCAACGGGTTCATCGCCAGGGCATCGGCCGGAGTGCGCTCGGCCCGTTGCTGCAACACCATCTGGCAGTGCTCGCCAGGAGCCACGACATCGACTGAGGCGATCTTTCGACCGGATTACTGGATGTTCCGGCCGATTTCCGGCCAGCGCCGGTGGAGCCAGATCCAGGCGAACAGGCCGACGCTCATCATCACAGCCGACGTCAGCGCCAGGCCGAGCGTCGAATGCATCACCAACGGTGCGATCACCCCGGCGACCAATCCGTTGGCGGTCGAGCCGATCACCGCCTGCAGCGACGACGCCATGCCGCGCCGCTCGGGGTGCAGGTCCAGCACCAGCAGCGTGATGACCGGCACCATCAATGCCCAGCCGAACGAAAAGATCCCGATCGGCAGCATCGACCAGGCCGGATGCGGCGGAAATGCCCAGTTGGCGGCCACGTTGACCACCGAAACGAGCAGCATGATCAGGAAGCCGTGGCGGATCTGGCGCTTCGGCGTCACCTTGCCGGCCATGCGACCGCTGACCCAGGCGCCGCTCATGATGCCGCCGATGGTCAAAAGGAAGAACCAGAAGAACTGGGTTGGCGACAGGCCGAGATGGTCGCCCAGAAAGGCTGGCGCCGAGAGAACGTAAAGGAACATGCCATTGAACGGCACGCCGCTGGCCAGCGCCAGCAGCAGGAATCGCGGGTCCGAGCACAGATCTCGATAGCCGCGCATCAAATGCCGGACCTCGAAAGGCTGACGCTGGCTGGTGTGCAGCGTCTCGGGCAGCAACTTCCAGTTGGCGGCGAACAGCACCACGCCGACCGCGACCAGGAACCAGAAAACCGCGTGCCAGCCCGCATGCACGAACAGAAATCCGCCGACGATCGGCGCGATGGCCGGCGCCACGCCGAAGTAGATCGTGACCTGGCTCATCACCTTCTGCGCTTCGGCCGGCGGGAACATGTCGCGGATGACCGCCCGCGACACCACGATGCCGGCGCCGGTCGACAAACCCTGCAGCGCCCGGAACAGCACCAGCTGCCCGATCGTCTGCGACAGCGCGCAGCCGAGCGACGCGACGGTGAACACCGCCAGCCCCCACAGCACGACCGGCCGCCGGCCGAAGCTGTCCGACAGCGCGCCGTGGAACAGATTCATGAAGGCAAAGCCGAACAGGTACGCCGACAGCGTCTGCTGCATCTCGACCGGTGTCGCGCCGATCGACGCCGCGATGCCGGAAAACGCCGGGATGTAGGTGTCGATCGAGAATGGCCCGAGCATGCCGAGCACCGCGAGAAGGATGGCCAGCGCCCATCGGGGCGCTTTCCAGAGTGTTTGTGCGTCGGGATTCATGGATGTCTCACGAAAAAAGCGGACTTGCCGAACACAGTGTCCGGCAAGTCCGCTTCGATGGGGCGTGGCTGATTAAAGCGTGTCGATAAAGCTGCGCAGCTTGTCCGAGCGGCTCGGGTGCTTCAGCTTGCGCAGTGCCTTCGCTTCGATCTGGCGGATGCGTTCGCGCGTGACGTCGAATTGCTTGCCGACTTCTTCCAGCGTGTGGTCGGTCGACATCTCAATGCCGAAGCGCATGCGCAGCACCTTGGCTTCGCGCGGCGTCAGCGAGTCGAGGATGTCCTTGACCACGTCGCGAAGACCGGCCTGCATCGCGGCTTCGATCGGCGCCGTGTTGCTGCTGTCTTCGATGAAGTCGCCCAGGTGCGAATCGTCGTCGTCGCCGATCGGCGTTTCCATGGAGATCGGCTCTTTCGCGATCTTCATGATCTTGCGGATCTTGTCTTCCGGAATCTCCATCTTCGCGGCCAGGATGCCGGCGTCAGGCTCGAAGCCGAACTCCTGCAGATGCTGGCGCGAGATGCGGTTCATCTTGTTGATCGTCTCGATCATGTGCACCGGGATGCGGATGGTGCGCGCCTGGTCGGCGATCGAGCGGGTGATCGCCTGGCGGATCCACCAGGTCGCGTACGTCGAGAACTTGTAGCCGCGACGGTATTCGAACTTGTCGACCGCCTTCATCAGGCCGATGTTGCCTTCCTGGATCAGGTCCAGGAACTGCAGGCCGCGGTTGGTGTACTTCTTGGCGATGGAAATCACGAGGCGCAGGTTGGCCTCGATCATTTCCTTCTTCGCATCGCGGGACGACCGTTCGCCGTCGTTCATGCGCTTGTTGATGTCCTTGAGCTGGGTCAGCGGCACCACCACGCGCGACTGGATGTCGGTGAGCTTCTGTTGCAGTTCCTGCACCGGCGGAATGTTGCGCGCGAGCACTGTGCTCCACGGCTTGCCGGCGGCGGCCTGCTTCTCGACCCACTTCAGGTTCAGCAGGTTCGACGCGATGCGATTGCCGTTCTTGTCGTAGCCGCTGAAGTCGCGGATGAAGTCGTCCTGCGGGAAGCCGCACTTGTCCACGATGATGCGGCGCAATTCGCGCTCTTTCTTGCGCACGTCGTCGACCTGCGTGCGAACCAGGTCGCACAGCTTCTCGATGGTCTTGGCTGTGAAGCGGATCGTCATCAGCTCGTCCGACAGGGCTTGCTGCGCCTTGGCATAGGCCGGCGTGCCGTAGCCTTCCTTGTCGTAGATCTTGTGGACCTTCTCGAACAGCGACGCGATGCGGTCGAAACGCTCCAGCGCGTCGCGCTTGAGTTCTTCGAGCTTCTTGGTCAGCGCCTTTGAGCCTCCCTTGCCGTCGTCGTCGTCTTCTTCGTCGAATTCGTCGAAATCTTCTTCGGCCACATAGTCGTCGGCCTCGTTCGGGTTCGAGAAGCCGTCGACGATGGTGGAGATCACGACCTTGCCGTCACGGATGGTCGCTGCCATTTCCAGGATCGCGGCGATGGTCGCCGGCGATGCGGAAATCGCTTCCATCATGGCCATCAGGCCGCCTTCGATGCGCTTGGCGATTTCGATTTCGCCTTCGCGCGTCAGCAATTCGACCGTGCCCATTTCGCGCATGTACATGCGGACCGGGTCAGTGGTGCGGCCGAATTCGCTGTCCACCGTGGAGAGCGCGGCTTCGGCTTCTTCTTCGGCTTCCTCGACCGTGGTCGCGGTGGGCGCGGTGTTGTTCAGCAGCAACGTCTCGGCATCGGGCGTCTGTTCGTAGACGGCCACGCCGAGGTCGTTCAGCATCGTGACCACGACTTCCATGGTCTCGGCGTCGACCAGCTTGTCGGGCAAGTGGTCGGAGATTTCGCCTTGCGTCAGGTAGCCGCGGGTCTTGCCGAGCGTGATCAGCGTCTTCAGGCGCGAACGGCGCTTGGCCATGTCTTCTTCGGAAAGGACGGTTTCGTCCAGGCCGAATTCCTTCATCAGCGCGCGTTCCTTCGCCTTGCTGATCTTCATGCGCAGCGGCTTGACCTTTTCCTCGGTCGTGCCGGTGGAAGCGGTCGCTACCGGCTCTTCGCCGACGAGGTCGTCCTCGATGTCCGACATGTCGATGTCGCTACCGGAGGATTCGCTGGCCGCCTTCGGCTTGCGACCGCGCTTGGCGCCGGTGGCGGGGGCTGTGGCACCGGCGGCTGCGGATGCGGCTTTGGGCGGACGGCCGACCTTCTTGGCAGGCGCGACGGCGGTGGCTGTATCGGACGTGGCGGCGGCCTTGAGGGCGGCGACCTTGGTGTTTTCGGCGGGCGTGGATTTCGTGGGCACGGTTTTCACTCTGGTTGCGACAGTCGCCTTTGGCTTGGCGGCACCTTTCACAGATGCTGCCGGCGCGGCCGCTTTCAACGGTTTATCTGCGACAGGTTTCTTGACAACGGACACGGCAGGCTTCTTTGAACTGGGCATACGACCTCGTACAGCAAGAATGGACAAGCAGGATCACAGGCGCCATGAACCGGACGCGGGCACGGATACGAAGACAGAAAAACGAGGAAACGAGTTCCTCAATAGGCAAGATGTCGGGCGATCATTTGGTGTGCAGTCCTGGCGGTGTATTGGCCCGTTTCCCTTTGGGAAGTGCATTGCGCATGGGGCCGGCCCGGAGGTGCTGCTGTCGCTCTTGCCTAATTTCGCTGCTGGCGAAGCTACACATTATAGACAGAAGCCTCTTTTTCAAGAGATTCGTGCTTATTTCATGTGCATCACATGCCGCCGGTCGACGGTTTGAGACGATGGCGCAGTTCCAATCGGCGGGCTTCGAGCGCCTTGTAGCGCTCGAGCGCCAGCGGATCGGTGCCGACAGCCGCGATCGCCTCGCTCTGGCGCGCCTTGAGCAGGTCGTCGAGCATGAAATCGAGCACGTTGCGCAGTTCGCGCGCCGCATCCGCCGCTTCCTCGCCCTCCGTATCCTCGATCGGGCCGCCGTCAGGGCCGGTCATGACGCGTTCCGCCAGCGCTTCGAAAGGCTGGCCGCGCAGGCCTTCGCGCAATGCGGCCCACGGCTGCACGCCGTGTTCGTGGAGCTGGCTGTCGAGCCAGGCAAACAGCTGGCCGTGTTCGCCTGGCAGTTTGCAAAGCATTTCGTGCAGCTCGTGCGTCAGCACGTCCCATTCGGCCATGCGCGACAGCAGCAGCCGGGCGGCGACGTCGGGCCTGCTCGGCGGCACGATGCGACCGCGCGGGCGCTCAGGCGCGGCGCGATTGGCTCGTTTCGAGAAGCTTTTCTTGCCGTAGCGCCGTTCTTCTGTCTGCGGCGGCGTGCCATCGTCCCAGTCGTACTGAGACGACGGCGGCGGCTGCGAATCGTCCCAGTCGCGTCGCTCCTGCCGGTCTTGTCTCTCCTGACGCGGCTGGAAGCGCGGCGCGTTGACCGTGCCCCACAGTTCGGTGAGTTCCGCCGCACCGAGCTGCACGGTCTCGGCGATTTCGGTCAGCAGCTGGCGTTTCAAGGCGCCGTCGGGCAGCGCGCTCCAGAGCGGGCGGGCGTTGCTGGTCATGTGCGCGCGCCCTTCGGCGCTGCCCATGTCGCAGCCCTCCTTGGCGGCTTCGAGCATGAAACGGCTCAGCGGCACCGCGTCGTTCACGAAGCGCGCGAACGCGTCGGCGCCGAACTCGCGGATGTAGCTGTCGGGATCGTGCTCCGCGGGAAGGAACAGGAACTTGATGCTGCGCACGTCGGTGGCGAAGGGCAGGGCGCCGTCGAGCGCCTTGCGCGCGGCGCGGCGGCCGGCCGCATCGCCGTCGAAGCTGAAGACCACGGATTCGGTGAAGCGGAACAGCTTCTGCACGTGTTCGGGCGTGCAGGCCGTGCCCAGCGTCGCGACGGTGTTCGGAAAACCCAGCTGCGCCAGGGCCACGACGTCCATGTAGCCTTCCGTGACGAGCGCATAGCCGTGCTGACGGAAGGCGGCGCGGGCTTCGAACAGGCCGTAGAGCTCGCGCCCCTTGCTGAAGACGGGGGTTTCGGGCGAGTTGAGGTACTTCGGCTTTTCGTCGCCCAGCACGCGCCCGCCGAAGCCGATGTACTCGCCCTTGACGTTGCGGATCGGGAACATCACCCGGTCGCGGAATCGGTCGTAGCGCTTGGCTGGCTGCGACGAGTCTGCCGATGAATCTTCCTCGCCGACGATCACCAGCCCGCTTTCCGCCAGAAGCGGGTCGTCGTAGCTCGGAAAAACGCTCGCCAGACTGCGCCAGCCGGCCGGCGCATAGCCGATGCCGAACTGCTTCGCGATTTCGCCGGAGACGCCGCGACGCTTGAGGTAGTCGATGGCGCCGGGCGATTGGCGCAATTGCTTGCGGTAGGCATCGCAGGCCTTTTCGAGCACATCCGACAGCGTGGCCTGCTTCTCGCGCTGGCCGGCGGCGCGCGCACGGTCTTCGGGCGAGGCGTCGTCTTCGGGTACCTGCAGGCCGTACTGGCCGGCCAGATCGTGCACGGCTTCGACGAAACCCATGCCCGCATGCTCCATCAGGAAGCCGATGGCGTTGCCGTGCACGCCGCAGCCGAAGCAGTGATAGAACTGTTTGGTCGGGCTGACCGAGAACGACGGCGACTTCTCGCCGTGGAATGGGCACAGACCCATGAAGTTCGCGCCGGCCTTCTTCAGCGGCACATAACGCCCGACGATCTCCACCACGTCCGCGCGCGCGATCAGTTCCTGGATGAATGAGGGAGGGATGGTCATGTAGGCGGGGAGCGGCAAATCATACGCAAGCTGTCGGGCGTGCGCGGCCGGACGGCATACTGACTGCCCCTCCATTCATCCGCAAGATGCGCAGTCCTCTCGAACACGCCTCGCCGCTGCTGCGCCATCCCTTTCGCTTCCTTTGGGAGACGTTGAAGGTTTTTCGCGCCAATCAGGGGCTGTTGCTGGCCGGCGCCGTGGCCTATTACGCACTGCTTTCGATCGTGCCGTTGATGATCGTGAGCGTTATCGCGCTGTCGCATTTCATCGATCAGGCAGAACTGTTCAACACGATCGGCCGCTATCTCGAATGGATGCTGCCGGGCCAGTCGAAGGCGATCATCGGCGAACTGTCGAGTTTCCTCGACCATCGCGATGTCCTGGGACCAGTGCTGCTGGTGACGATGATCTTCTTCAGTTCCCTCGCATTCACGGTGCTCGAAAGCGCGATGTCGGTGATCTTTCATCACCGCAAAAGCGAGCGGTCGCGGCATTTCCTGGTTTCCGCGGTCATGCCTTATCTCTACATCCTGAGCCTGTGCGTGGGGCTGCTGCTGGTGACGCTGGTTTCCGGTGCCTTGCAGGTCATCGGGCAGGAGAGCGTGGAACTGCTCGGCTACAGCTGGTCGCTTTCGGGCGTTTCAGGGCTGCTGCTGTACCTGCTCGGACTTGGCGGCGAGATCTTCATGTTGACCTCACTGTATCTCGTGATGCCGGTAGGCCGGTTGTCGTTGCGGCATGCGCTGCTCGGCGGGGTGACGGCGACGTTGCTCTGGGAGATCACCCGGCGCATCCTGGTCTGGTATTTTTCCACGCTATCGCAGGTCAACGTCGTCTATGGCTCACTGACGACAGCCATCGTCGTGCTTCTGAGCCTGGAGATCGCCGCCACGCTGGTGCTGTTCGGCGCCCAGGTCATCTCGCAATACGAGCAACACGAGCGCAAACGGAAGGCGGTTGTCTGAACCGCCAGCCGGTCAGCGTGGCGCCAGACGGATCGCCCCGTCGAGCCGGATCACCTCGCCGTTCAGCATGTCGTTCTCGATGATGTGCTTCGCAAGCTTGGCGTAATCGTCCGGCGTGCCGAGGCGAGACGGAAATGGCACGCTCGCAGCCAGCGCGTCCTGCACTTCCTGCGGCATGCCGAACAGCATCGGCGTGCCGAAAATGCCTGGCGCGATCGTCATGTTGCGGATGCCGCTGCGTGCCAGGTCGCGAGCGATCGGCAAGGTCATGCCGACCACGCCGCCCTTCGACGCCGCATAGGCTGCCTGGCCGATCTGGCCGTCGTAGGCTGCGACCGAGGCGGTCGAAATCAGCACGCCGCGTTCGCCCGTGGATTCGGGGTCGTTCTTCGCCATCGCGTCGGAAGCGAGGCGGATCATGTTGAAACTGCCGATCAGGTTCACCGTCACTGTCTTGCCGAACAGCGCCAGCGAATGCGGCCCGTTCTTGCCGACCGTTTTCTCGGCCGGCGCGATGCCCGCGCAATTGACGAGGCCCATCAGCTTGCCGAGCTTCACGGCGGCTGCGACGACGGCCTGACCGTCCGCTTCCTGACTCACGTCACAACGCACGAAGACGCCGCCGATCTCGCGGGCGACCGCTTCGCCCTTGTCGGCCTGCATGTCAGCGATGACCACTTTGGCGCCGTTGGCCGCCAGCATCCGTGCCGTGCCTTCGCCCAAACCCGACGCGCCGCCGGTGACGATGAAAACCTTGCCTTCGATCTGCATGTGCTTGTCTCCTGAATTGTTCGACCGACGATTATCGAAGACGCTCATGCCGCGAAAAGGCAAAAAAAAGCCCCGTCCGAAAACGAGGCTGAATTGGATCCGGGGATCCAAGGAGACAACTGCGAAGGTCCGGCAACGAAGCCGAACCGAATCTTCAGCGCTTGCGCGCAGCGGTTTGTGCGGTGGACTTGGCTGCGTTCACAGCAGTGGCCGACATGGTCTGGAAGTTGGTTTCCGCGACATCGGAAGCCTGCTTGACAGCCTTCTGCACCGATTCGAAAGCGTTGTTCGCAGCAGCGACGGCGCTCTTCATCACGGCGACGGCGGTTTCGGAACCGGCCGGTGCGTTCTTGGTGGCGGTGTCGATCATGCCGGCGAAGTTCTGCTGGGCTTCGGCAGCCTTCGATTCCATGGCCTTGCCGAATTCGCTGCTGGTGCCCTGGGCGATGTCATACAGATGACGGCTGTAGGCAGCGGTCTTTTCTGCGAGCGGCTGGAACAGGCTGGCTTGCAGCGTCAGCAGTTCCTGTGCGTCCTTGACGCTGAGCATGGCTTGCGTCGTGCTCGAAGCTTCGCTCATGGCGGCCTTCGAGGCGGTCATGTTCAGTTCAACGAGCTTCTCGACGCCTTCGAATGCCTTGGTGGTCAGGCCGAACAGCGTTTCGAGGTTGGCCTTTTGGGCGGCGAGGATTTGGTCAGCGGTCAGTGCCATGGAAAACTCCAGAAGTTGAGTAAATCGGGATCCCATCGAGATCACGGGACGCTGCGCCTGCCCATCGAATGTTGCGGTGCAGCATAGGCGCAAGTATAGGCAGATGGTTCTCAGGAGCAAGCCCCAGAAACCGGTTCGCAGCACTTTAGAACCGGGTTTCTAAATCTCGAAAAATCTCGCCGCCTAAACGCGCCCAAACGAAAACAGCGCCCTCAGGCGCTGCTTGTGAATCTACCGAAAGGCAGATTACATCTTCTTCATGGCCTTGATGTCGGCCTTGCCCTTGGCTTCTTCAGCCTTGGCTTGCTTCACGCATGCATCCTTGGCTGCGCCGCTCTGGTCGTCGCACTTTTCCTTTGCGACTTCGTAGTTCATCGCGACCTTTTCTTCAGCAACCTTGCGTGCATGGCTGGCGCTTGGCTTGTACTGCTGCTCGAGGTCCGCCTTGGCAACCTTCTCGGTACCGCTGGCCTGCTTCTCGCAGACATCCTTGGCGTTGTCCTTCATGGTGTCGCACTGGGCCTTGGCGACCTTGTAGTCAGCCGAGATCTTTTCCTTGGCGACGTTGTATTCGTCCTTGGTCAGGGCGCTGGCTTGCGCACCCATGAAGCAGGTGGAAACGATGGCGAGTGCGAGCAGATGTTTTTTCATGATTTTCCTCTTTGATTTTGAATCGACTAACTAACTATTGAGTGGCTCTAACAGGAGGGACGTATTACGAGCGTTCGAACCAGAGCGCAGTCGGGTTGCGTCCGTCACGCGTTTCCCAGTCGGCAACCTGCTTCTCGGCTTCGTCGCGGCTGATGCCATGACGTTCCTGGATGCGGCCGAGCAACTGTTCGCGCTTGCCGTCGATGACGTCGAAGTCGTCGTCTGTCAACTTGCCCCATTGCTCGACGACTTTGCCCTTGAGTTGCTTCCAGTTGCCTTCGATGGTGTCTTTGTTCATAGCGTCTCTCCTTCGGTTGTTGAACCGCTGCATGGAGTCTGCAGCGTGGCGTGACTGTAGGTTTGCCGCCATTTCGCAGGCGGTAGGACGCGCCGGGCTGGAGCCGTAGGCTGAGGCCTAATCAGATGGTGGGGGACGTGGAAGCCGTGCGCTGGCCATAATCGAAGCCCGGCCCTCAAAAGATGCCGGCAAGCCATCCGAGACATCGACAGAACTCGCGCCGCCAAATGATCATTCAAAGCCTGCTGGACACCGACCTCTACAAGTTCACGATGATGCAGGTCGTGCTGCATCATTTCCCTGGGGCCCGTGTCGAGTACCGGTTCAAGTGCCGCAACCCTGGCGTCGACCTGGCGCAGTTCGCCAACGAGATCCGTGATGAGATCCGCCAGCTGTGCCAGTTGCAGTTCAAGGAGCCCGAACTGCAATATTTGCGATCGATGCGCTTCATCAAGAGCGACTTCGTCGATTTCCTGGGCCTTTTCAGGCTGAACGAGAAGTACATCGACATCGTTCCCAAGTCGTCGGGCGAACTCGAGATCAGCATCAAGGGACCCTGGCTGTACACGATCCTGTTCGAGATCCCGGTGCTGGCCATCGTCAACGAGGTGTACCTCCGCAATACGCAGAAACAGCCTGACCTTGGCGAAGGCCGGCGCAGGCTCGAAACCAAGATCGGACAGCTGCAGGCCGAGGGACTTTCCGACCTGAAGATCGCCGACTACGGCACGCGCCGGCGCTTTGCCAAGGACTGGCATGAGGAAGTGCTGCGAACGTTGACCTCCAGACTCGGCCCCGTGACCGTCCCGCCGCAGTCCGGCGTCAAGACGGCTCAGTTCGCGGGCACCAGCAACGTGCTTTTCGCAATGAAGCTGGGCCTGATTCCGCTCGGCACGATGGCGCACGAGTACCTGCAGGCCTGCCAGGCGCTCGGTCCGCGGCTGCGCGACAGCCAGATCTTCGGTTTCGAGTCGTGGGCGCGCGAGTACCGCGGCGACCTCGGCATCGCGCTGTCCGATGTCTACGGCATGAGCGCCTTCCTGCGCGACTTCGACCTCTACTTCTGCAAGCTCTTCGACGGCGCGCGCCACGACAGCGGCGATCCGTTCCAGTGGGGCGAACGCATGCTGGCGCATTACGTCGCGAAGCGGGTCGATCCGTTGACCAAAACGCTGATCTTCAGCGACGGCCTCACCGTACCGCGCACGATCGAGTTGTATCGACAGTTCCGCGGACGTTGTCAGCTGGCTTTCGGCATCGGCACCAACCTGACCAACGACCTCGGCTACGAGCCGCTGCAGATCGTGATCAAGATGATCCGCTGCAATGACCAGCCGGTCGCCAAGCTGTCCGATACGCCGTCCAAGAACATGTGCGACGACGAGAAGTACCTGGCCTATCTGCGCCAGGTGTTCGAGATCGAACAGCCGCCCGTCACTTCGTCAACGCTTCAGAAATCATGACCATGACAACGTCCACCAAGCCCAAAGTCCTCGTCACCCGCGCCGTGTTCCCGGAGACGATCGAAAAACTGCAGCGCCATTTCGAAGTCGAAGCCAACCAGGACGATGCCGAATGGTCGCCCGAGGAGCTGATTCGCCGGCTCCAGGGCAAGCAGGGCGCGTTCACGACCGGCAGCGTGAAGATTGACGAAGCATTGCTCGCCGCGTGCTCCGATCTGAAGATCTGCGCCAACATGGCCGTCGGTTACAACAACTTCGACGTCGACGCGATGGCGCGGCACGGCGTCACCGGCACCAACGCGCCCGACGTGCTGACCGAAACCACCGCCGATTTTGGCTTCGCGCTGCTGATGGCGACGGCCCGCCGCATCACCGAGAGCGAGCATTACCTGCGTCGCGGCGAATGGAAGAAGTGGAGCTTCGACATGTTTGCGGGCGCCGACATCCACGGCAGCACGCTCGGCATCCTCGGCATGGGGCGCATCGGCCAGGGCATTGCGCGGCGCGGCGCGCATGGCTTTGGCATGAACGTGATCTATCACAACCGCTCGCAACTCGATGCCGGCACCGAGTCGGAACTGAAGGCGCGATACGTGAGCAAGGAAGAACTGCTGAAGACCGCCGACCATCTGGTGCTGGTACTGCCGTATTCGGCGTCGTCGCACCACGCGATCGGCGCTGCCGAGATCGCGCAGATGAAGCCGACTGCCACGCTCGTCAATCTGGCGCGCGGCGGCATCGTCGACGATGCCGCGTTGGCCGAAGCGTTGCGCAACAAGGTCATCGCGGCCGCCGGGCTGGATGTTTTCGAAGGCGAGCCGACGGTCAACCCGGCGTTGCTCACCGTGCCGAACGTCGTCCTGACTCCGCACATCGCCAGCGCCACGATCCCGACCCGCCGCGCGATGGCCGATCTGGCTGTCGACAACCTGATTTCTTTCCTGGAAGGCAAGGGCGCCCTGACACCGGTCACGCCGGTCGCGCCCGCAAAAAGCTAAGTGGATTCCCAAACCGTCGCAGCCGCGACTTCTGCCTCCGCGTTTTCTCCCGATATCGGCTTCTGGGTCCTCTTGCTGGTCGCTGTGCTTGCAGCGCTGAACCTTGTCCTGCTCGCCGTGCTTCTGCTGCGGCGTCCGCCAGAGGACGATAGCGATGACGCGGCCGAACTTCTCGCCGCCGTGCGCACCGAAAGTGCTCGCACCGAGCGCTCGCTGCGCCAGGAAATCAGCGAATCGGCTCGCAGCACCCGTCAGGAACTCGGCCAGAACTTCGCCGGTTTTCAGGCCGCGCTGGTGCAGCAGGGGGCAGAGGCGACCCGCACCCAGAACGCGCAGATCGACGCTTTCGCGACGCAGCTCACGCTGATGCAGAAAACGCTGGCCGACACGCTCAACACCCAGTTGCAGGGCCTGAGCGAGTCGAATGCGCGGCGGCTCTCCGAAGTGCGCACGACGATGGAAACGCAGCTCGCGCAGCTGCAGCAGTCGAACACCGCCAAGCTCGACGAGATGCGCAAGACGGTCGACGAGAAGCTGCAGAGCACGCTCGAAGCACGGCTCGGCGAAAGCTTCAAGCAGGTCGCCGACCGGCTCGACCAGGTGCACAAGGGGCTGGGCGAGATGCAGTCGCTGGCGGTCGGCGTCGGCAACCTGCAGCGCGTGCTGACCAACGTCAAGACGCGCGGCATCTTCGGCGAAGTGCAGCTCGAAGCGCTGCTCGAACAGGTGCTGACGACCGAGCAGTACGCCAAGCAGGTCGAGACCAAGCCGCGCAGCGGCCAGCGCGTCGACTTCGCTGTCCGTTTTCCGGGCCGCAGTGCGGACGGCGCGCCGGTTTGGCTGCCGATCGACGCCAAGTTCCCGCGCGACGATTACGAGCGCCTGATCGATGCGCATGAACGCGCCGATGCACTGGCGGTCGAGCTGGCAGGCAAGGCGCTGGAGGCGCGTATCCGCAGCGAGGCGAAATCCATCGCCGACAACTACCTCGCCGCGCCGCACACGACCGATTTCGCGATCCTGTTCCTGCCGGTCGAAAGCCTCTACGCCGAGGTGCTGCGCCGCCCCGGTCTCATGGACGCCGTGCAGCGCCAGCACCGCGTCACGCTCGCCGGCCCGACGACCTTGCTCGCGATGCTCAACAGCCTGCACATGGGTTTCCGCACGCTCGCGCTGGAGCAGCAGGCGTCGGAGGTCTGGAAGATGCTCGGCGCGGTGAAAACGGAGTTCGAACGTTTCGGCGAGTGGGTGTCGCGCATCAAGGAGCAGGTCGCCAAGGCGTCGGACACGCTGGACAAGGCCGACACGCGGGCGCGCCAGATGCGCCGCGCGCTCAAGGGCGTGGAGGCGTTGCCGGAACTGCAGGCGCAGGCGCTGTTGCCTGTTGCGTCCGATCCGGCGGACATCGAGGAAGACGGCAACCCGGCATGAAAGGCGCGGAGCTGCTTCGGTTGATCGGCGCACAGGTGTTCCTGCACGCGACGATGGCCGGGATGCGGCTCGCGACGCCGCTGCTGGCGCTGCAGCAGGGCTACAGCGCCGCGGCGGTCGGTGTACTGATCTCGCTGTTCGCACTCAGCCAGGTATTTCTGGCGTTGCCGGCCGGGCGGTTTGCCGATCGGCATGGCTTGCGGCGACCGATGTCGCTGTCGGTGATCGCGGCCTCCAGCGGCGCTGGCCTGGCGATGGTTTTTCCGTATTTCCCGGTGATGTGCCTGGCCGCGCTGCTGACCGGTGCGGCCACCGGCGTGACGGTCATCTCGCTTCAACGCCATGTCGGGCGGTCGGCAGAGAATCCGGTGCAGCTCAAGCGCATGTTCAGTTGGCTTGCCATCGCGCCGGCGGCTGCCAACTTCTTCGGACCGTTCATGGCCGGCTTGCTGATCGACCATGCCGGCCGTCTGCCTTCCGATCTGCTGTCTTTCCGCGTCACGTTTGCCGTGCTGGCGCTGACGCCGATCGTCTGCCTGCTGATGGTGCGCGCGTCGGGTGAAACACCGCATGTGCCGCCGCCTGCCAGCGCGGTGCGCACGTCGGCATGGCATCTGCTGCGCGAGCCAATGTTCCGGCGCCTGCTGTTCGTGAACTGGCTGCAGTCGTCGAGCTGGGACGTGCATGCGTTCGTGCTGCCGATCCTGGGCCACGAGCGCGGCCTGAGCGCTTCGGTGATCGGCACCATCCTCGGCGGATTCGCCATCGCCGCCGCGGCGGTTCGGCTGCTGCTGCCGCTGGTCGCGGCAAGGGCCAGCGAGCGCAGCGTGATCATGACCTCGTCGATCGTCACGGCCGCGGTCTTCTGCATCTATCCGCTGCTGCACTCGGCCTGGACGATGGCGGCTTGCTCCGTGGTGCTCGGTTTCGCGCTCGGCGCGGTGCAGCCGATGGTGATGAGCATGCTCCACCAGATCACGCCGCAGGACCGGCACGGCGAGGCGCTGGGGCTGCGGCTGATGACGATCAATGCATCGAGCGTCGCGATGCCGATGCTGTTCGGCTCGATCGGTGCGGTGATCGGTATCGGCGGCGTGTTCTGGGTGGTCGGCGGCGTGATCGCGCTGGGATCGCGCGGCGTCTGGGGGCTGCAGATGCGTCCCCACGAACGCCACTGAACCGCCGGAATCACGCCAGGTTCAGAGCTTGTAGAAGCGCTTGATCGAATCCCACGCATCGACCGGCGCGTCGACGTACTCGAACATCTTCACGTCGTCCGGCGAGATCACGCCTTCGTCGACCAGGAAGTCGAAATCGATCAGGCGCTTCCAGTAGGCCGAACCGAACAGCACGATCGGCACCGGCTTGGCCTTGCGGGTCTGCACTAGCGTAACGACCTCGAACAGTTCGTCCAGCGTACCGAAGCCGCCGGGAAATGCCACCAGCGCCTTCGCACGCATCATGAAATGCATCTTGCGGATCGCGAAGTAGTGGAACTTGAAGCTCAGTGCCGGCGTGACGTACGGATTGGCTTCCTCTTCCATCGGCAGCGCGATCGCCAGGCCGATATTGAGGCCGCCGCCTTCGTGCGAACCGCGATTGGCCGCCTGCATGATGCCGGGGCCGCCGCCGGTGCAGATGAAGAGCTTGTCTTCGGCGGCCTTGTCGGCGCTGTATTGCGCCACCAGCTTGCCGAAGGCGCGTGCCTCTTCGTAATAGTGCGAATTGCGCCCCAGCTTGCGCCAGCGCGCCGCCGCAACGGTGTCGCCGGCGGCCTCCGCCTTGGCGATCAGCGAAGCCGACTCTTCCTCGCTACGGAAGCGCGCGCTGCCGAACACCACGACCGTGTTCTCGATGCCGTGCTCGCGCATCTGCAAATCGGGCTTCATGAGCTCGAGCTGCATGCGCAGGCCGCGCGTCTCGCGGCGCAGCAGGAATTCCGGGTCGGCGAAAGCTAGGCGCGAGGGGTCGCGGTCCAGCGGCAGGCCCTTGTCCGAATGGGCTTGCAGCGTGGCCCAGGCGTCGGCGAGGCGTTTGTCGTGAAGATCGTGCGTGGTGTCGGTCATTGGAAGCTCCATGAAAAAAGGCTCCGCGAGGAGCCTTTCAAATCGTGCAATGCACTCAGACGCGCTTACGGTATTCGCCGGTGCGCGTGTCGATTTCGATCTTGTCGCCTTGTGCCACGAACAGCGGCACCGGCACTTCGAAACCGGTCGAGATCTTGGCAGGCTTGAGCACCTTGCCCGACGTGTCGCCCTTGACGGCCGGCTCGGTCCAGGTGACTTCGCGCTCGACGCTGGTAGGCAGTTCGACCGAGATGGCCTTCTCGTCGTAGAACACGACTTCGAGCGTCATGCCGTCTTCGAGGTAGTTCAGGGCGTCGCCCATGTTCTCGGCTTCGACTTCGTACTGGTTGAACTCTTCGTCCATGCAGACGTAGAGCGGGTCGGCGAAGTAAGAATAGGTGCAATCCTTTTTCTCGAGCACGATCTGGTCGATCTTGTCGTCGGCCTTGAAGACCACTTCGGTGTTGAAGTTGGCGACCAGGCTCTTGAGCTTCATGCGCACGGTGGCGGAATTGCGGCCGCCGCGGCTGTATTCGGTCTTGAGGACGACCATCGGGTCCTTGCCGTGCATGATCACATTGCCGGCGCGGATTTCTTGAGCGATTTTCATAGATTGTCTGGCTGGTTGGCCGCGAGGCGCGGCAGGCCCTGTGGCCATCACGGCACCTGGAGCGATTCCGGGCCGAACAGCGGGCAGCAAATTTTGAGAAGCCGCTGATTTTAGCGGCTTTCCTAGAATCGACCAATTTCGGGAAGATACGACAAGTGCAAAACGACACCCTCAACGCTATTTCCGCCGCGATCGTCGCGGCCCGTCGCAGCGGCGTTCCTGCCGACGAAACCCGCTGGCCCGGCGCGCAGCTGACGCCCGACGAGATCTACATGCTCCAGGAGAAGATCGCCGCCGAGCTCGGCTGGACCGACGAACCCGAGGCACCGACCTTCTGGAAGGGCGGCGGCCCCTCGGTGACGTCGATCGCCACCTTCGCCAAGTTGCCCGCGCCGTGGGTGCAGCCGTCGCCGGGCCGGCTCGAGGTCAAGGATTTCAACCGCCTGGCCATCGAGATCGAAGTCGCCTTCCGGCTGGCGCGCGACATCTCCGCCGTGGACCTCGCCGCCCGCGCGGTCCACGATCCGGCCGCGCTGTTCGATGCGATGGCCGTGACGATCGAACTCGTCGATTTCCGCTGGAAGGGCGAACAGAGCGCGCCGTCGGTGCTGCGCCAGATCGATCTGCAGTCGAACGGTGCGCTGGTGGTGGGTGACTGGACGCCGCTCAAGACGGTCGACTGGGCGAAGCAGGTGGCGCTGCTGTCGGTCGACGGCAAGCAGATCGGGCGCTACGAAGGCGCGCACGTGTGCGGCGATCCGCTTTGGATGGCGTCGCAGTGGCTGCAGCACGGCGTCGCGCGCCACGACCAGCTCACCGCGGGCAGCGTGCTGACGACCGGCTCGTGGTGCGGCATGGTCTGGCTCGACGGACCGGCCGAAGTGAAGGCGACTTTCGAAGGCATCGGCGAAGCGTCGCTGACGCTCGTCTAATCGCTCGAGAACGCTAGCGCGGCGTTTTCACCACCGGTGCGCCGACCCCGGTGCGCTCGGTGATCAGTCCGTAGTGCTCCGGCCGCCGGTGCTTCGCGAAGTTGAAGACGTGGTTGCGGAAGTTGTCGCCCAGCGCCATGTCGCAGGCGGTGAAGATCACTTCGTCTTCCTCGCTCTGCGACTGCGCCACGATCTCGCCGGTCGGCGACACGATGGCCGATCCGCCGATCATGTGGAAGCCGTCTTCCGAGCCGCACTTGGCCGCGGCGCCGATCCAGAGCGCGTTCTGGTACGCATTGGCCTGCAGCGACAGCAGGTGATGGAACATGCGCAGATGCGGCGCCTCGTTCCAGTGAATGTTCCACGACGGCGTGTTGTAGCCGAGCACGACCATGCGCGCGTCCTGAAGGCTCATCACGCGGAAAGTCTCTGGCCAGCGGCGGTCGTTGCAGATGCACTGGCCGACGTTCGTGCCAAGCATCGGCCAGACGCCGAAGCCGTCGTTGCCGACCTCGAAGAACTTCTTCTCCAGATGCTGGAACGGCGCTTCGGGCTTGTGGTCCGAATGGCCCGGCAGGTGGATCTTGCGGTAGCGGCCGACGATCTTCGCCTTCTCGTCGACCAGGATCGACGTGTTAAAGCGCCGGCCGTCATCCGTGCGTTCCGCATAGCCCAGATAGAAGCCGATGCCCAGCGACTGCGCCAGGTCGAACAGCGGCTGCGTCGCGGGACTCGGCATCGACGCTTCGAAGAAGCGCGCCTCGGCGTCTTCCTCGCTCATCCAGTAGCGCGGGAAGAAGGTCGTGAGCGCGAGTTCGGGAAACACGACCAGCTTCGCGCCACGGCCTGCGGCTTCGCGCATCATTTCCATGAGTCGCGCCACAGCCGACTCGCGGCTGTCGTTCAGGTGGATCGGGCCGAGCTGGGCGACCGCGAGACCGAAGCGTTCTTTCGTCATTCCTTGATTCCTTTCGTCCATGCGGCCAGGGCACCCTGTCGCGGGCCCGATGTCTTGCGCTGCATCGGCTCGGGTTTGCTGCGCGCGATGTAGCGTCCCGAGCCGCGTTCGGCGTTCAGCACGTTGTCCCTGACCACCACCCGGCCGCGGCTCAGCACGATCTCCGGCCAGCCGCGCAGGTTGCGGCCTTCGTAGGGCGTGTAGCCGACGTTGTCGTGCAGCATCGATGCGGTCACACGCGTTTCGCGCTCGGGGTTCCACAGCGCGAGATCGGCATCGGCGCCGATCGCGATGCTGCCTTTTTGCGGCGCCAGGCCGTACATGCGCGCATGGTTGGTCGCGGTCAGCGCGACGAACTGCTCGATGGTGATGCGCCCGGCCATCACGCCTTCGGAGAACAGCAGCGGCAGGCGCAGTTCGATGCCCGGCACGCCGTTGGCCATGTCCTTGAAACCGGTCTGGTCGCCCTTGGGCAGCTTGCCAGTTTCATCGAAGCGGTAGGGCGCATGGTCGGATGAATAGACGCCCAGCGTGCCGTCCTTAAAGCCTTCCCACACCGCCTCCTGCGACGCGCCGTCGCGCGGCGGCGGGCTGCAGCAGAACTTGGCGCCTTCGAGCCCGGGCAGGTCGAGATCGTCGGCGGTGAGGAACAGGTACTGCGGGCAGCTTTCCGCGTGCACCTGCGCGCCGAGCGCCCGGGCGTGGCGGATGACCTGCACCGTTTCCTGGCCGGCCACGTGCACGATCAGCACCGGCACATCGAGCAGCCGCGACAGCGCGACGGCGCGGAAGGTGGCCTCGGTCTCGGCCAGCGGATCGTGCGCGACACCGTGGAACTTCGGCGCCTTGAGTCCGCGCTCCAGCAGGCGCTGGGCGAGCCAGCGGATCATGTCGTGGTTCTCGGCATGCAGCATCACCAGCGCGCCTTCGCGGTCGGCGAGGTCGAGCACGTCGAGCAACTGGTAGTCGTCGAGCTTGAGCTTGTCGTAGGTCATGTAGACCTTGAGCGACGTGATGCCGTTGCGGATGGCTTCGGGCAGATCGACCTTCAGCGCCGTCTCGTCCGGATCGGCCAGGATCAGGTGGAAGCCGTAGTCGATCACCGCCTTTTCGGCGGCGCGTTGCGCGTAGTCGGCAATGACCTCCGGGATCTTCATGCCGCGGTGCTGCGCCGCGAACGGGATGATGGTCGTGGTGCCGCCGAACACCGCAGACACCGTCGCCGAGTAGAAATCGTCGGCGCACATCACGCCCATGCCGGAAAGCTGCTCGACGTGCACATGGCTGTCGATGCCGCCGGGCAGCACCCA